>JABGOW010000243.1 GCA_018645275.1 Verrucomicrobiota bacterium | reverse complement strand
ATTTCGGATGCAAACTCTCTCTTAAGGGGTGGCCGGATTTCGGGGGGAACCGCAGGGGGCTGCTGATGTCCGGGCGACGTCAGAGATTAACGATGAAGATAGCGAACGATAGACAAGATGCGGTGAAGGCGTGGAGCGGGCAGCTCATGGTCGTAGCGTTGTGTCTCATATTCTCGGGGGCTGAAGCGGTGGCCCAAGACGAGGATGATATGACGTTCGGAGGAATTCCGCTTGAGAATGCTATCGCGGGCCACAATCTGGGAGTTCGAATTCGTGCGGAGGTGCTCTACTCAGAGGATGACGCCTCCCTGTTGGATGATGATGTTGCCTATGAGCAGTTTCCCTCTGAGGTCTACGATACTGAAGTTCGCGTTTTTCAGAACGATGGGCTCAGTGTGGCTGCTGCGTACAGCGAATGGGACAACGCGCAGGGACTGGACACAGAACGGACCAGCTTGACGGTGCGGTCGCCCTGGGGAGAAGCAACCAAGCTCACCTGGAGGTACAGCCACCTCAGCAAGCAGGGCAGCGACCCCAATCGCGACTACCTCTATCTTGGTATCAGTCGAAGGTTCGGTGAGCACCTCTACAGCTATACCCAGTATCGGAATACCGGAGTAGAGGATGAGGCAGATGTGCACCAGTTTTCTCAGTATGTGAGCTGGACTGCGGCGAAGCGCTATCGGCTTGGTTGTCGCGGTGCGATTTCTCTTGATGATGGCGAGGAAACCTCCGGCCCTTGGTATGTTGATGCATTCGGGTCAGCATACGTGTGGAAGCAGTCTACCTCTATACGGCTTTCGCATCGCCACTATGACACAGGCGAGGCTCTGACTTTTGATGAGACGAAGTGCTATCTCTATCACCGCCTTTTCGGGCAGACGCTGTTGCGTCTGAGTTATCGCCTGTATTCAGATAGCGACGACATGAAGTCGGACGCCTATGGCGCCAGCATCAAGCAGTATTTCTCGGCCCGCGGGGCCGTCCACGTCGGCTACCGCTTCTACGACCACAAGATAGGCGCCGATTTGGACTCGCTCTTCGCCGGGTTCAGCATCCTGCTCTAGTTGAACGCCCACACCTTGCGTCCCCAGGGCGTGCATGGTAGGCTCTCTCTGTGGGCGTAGCGGGTGCTGCGCGCTTTGGTTAGGAACCATGATGAAAACAAAACCGGTACTTATGGCAACGGCGATTGCCGTCGTGACCAGTTGCGGCTTGAATGGCGACGTGTTGGCAGCGGCCGACCACGTTGCTGTTTCGCAGAAGCTCGCCCTGAACGAAAGTGGTATTTCCGATGCGGAAATGGCTGCATGGGTGACCTCCTGGCAGAATCCAAAATCCAGCAGCAAGCTTGAGTTCAGGACGTCTTTCGGTCCGGCACGCGTTATGGCGCGTGACAGGCAGAAGTACCAAAGGTCCGGCGCTGTGCCGTTTCGTGTAACGGGCGATCTCCTGGAGCTCAAGAAATCTGGGACGCGCACGTTATACAAGCGGCAGACTGGATCCGCCAAGCTCGTGATTCTCGATTCTGATGGCAAAAAAGTGCTGTCTAAGTCGATATCCTTGGCGAAACTCTGCCCTTCCTGAGGAGGAAGAGGCGGGTACTTCGGCGAAGTACCCAAACCAGGAGAGTACACAGCGCTTATCTACGTCAAGAAGACGAAGGCGACCTTTGGGAAAACGCTGAAAGCGACGCTAAGCGCTGTTAAGTGATGAGTTGGCTGTTATCCACTCGACGCCGGGTGGTGCAGGCGCTATCGCTCGTTTTGCTCAACTCCAATTTCTGGGGGATGGGTACGGAGAGCGTGTGTCTGCCCATCATGAATTGCGAAGCGTGCGCCATCGCTTGGTTGGGTTGTCCGATCGGCATGATCGGATCGAATCTTGCCTTCCGCGAGTGGCCCCTGCTTGTTCTGGGCATGACGCTCGTTGTGGGAGCGCTTGTCGGCCGGTTTCTCTGTGGCTGGGTCTGCCCGATGGGTTTTCTTCAGGATCTGATTTACAAGATCCCCTCTTTGAAGTTCAGGCTTCCGCGCTGGGCAACTTGGATCAAGTACGGGTTTCTTGTGGGGACCGTCTTTGTTTTGGGCTTCTTCTTTGGCAAAGAGCCCGATGTCTCCCCTTTCTTTTTCTGCAATTTCTGCCCTACTGCGGCGATTCAGGTGGTTCTGCCCGATATGATTGCCTACCAGGACTACGCGCTCACGTTTGGCCGCTCCTTGCGCTTGGGGGTTCTGGTTGCGGTACTGTTGATTTCGCTTGGCGTGCATCGTGGCTTCTGCAAGGTGATGTGCCCCGTTGGGGCTCTAATCGCAATTGCGAATCGCTTCTCGTTCCTGTCGCTCAGGCTAAACAAGTCCGCGTGCGTGAGCTGTAGCAAGTGCGACAAGAGCTGTCCGATGGATGTGCCGGTGATGAGCTCACCCGAAAAGGGGCGTGCGGTAAACCGGGACTCTGAGTGCATCGAGTGCCTGACCTGTCAGCAGTCTTGCCCCACAGCTGCAATCACCACCAACAGCCGTGTTCTGAAGTAGAACTGAAAGACGGGAATGTCCTGTCGGGTCAGGTGTGTCGACAGCCCTTCCGTTTTCTTGTATGATTGGAACATATTGGGATTTCTGTTTGGGCTACGGGCGAGGGAGAGAAGAGGGGCATTATGGATTCAGGTATACGCGGAGGAGTCGTTCGGACTGTTGCCGGGCTACTTGTGCTCGTTGGGGGGCTCTCCTCTCTGGCTGCTGTTGGGCCCCAGTCCGCCCTTGATCGTGTTCAGGATGGCTTCGTTTTGACGATTGACCCTGCGCCGCTTGCTCACCGGACGGTCGTGACCCCCACCGGTTCTTTTGCTGTGCTTTCTGCGGGGGACAGCGTCCCACGGCACACGGTCGGGCTTCCGGCCCTGCCGACGTATCGCCATCTGTTTGGCATGCCGCAGGGCACGACCCCTCGCGTGACGGTGCTGGGGTACGAGGTCGAGGAGCTTCTGCTGGAGGACCTTGGTGTTCGCTTTCCCGTTATGCCCACGCAGCCCCCGATTTCGAAAAGTGCGCGGCCTGATGACATTGTGTTTCAGTGGAACGCAGCGGCCTATGCACAGGATGCGTTTGACACGGTGGCGCTGGCGGCCGTGACCAAGTCTGGTGACATGCGAGGCGTGGGCATTGGTGCGCTCGTGATTTCCCCGTTCCGATACAACCCCGCGGCGGGGGTGCTTCGCGTGTACAAGAACTTGAAGATACAGGTTCATTTTGACGAAGACCCAACGCCGCGTGTCGCTGCATCTGGTAGCGCCTTCTCGCCCTTCTTCAGTGGGGCGATGAAGTCACTGATCTATCTCCCGGAAGAGGAGGGAGTGACCGTGGCGGCCGATTTGACGCAGTGTCCTGTAACCTATCTGATCGTGGCCAGCGAAGCCCTTTCCAGCAATGCGAAGCTGGCCGACTTTGTTGCAGCCAAGCGCAAGATCGGCTTCAATGTTCTCGTCAACTACGTTGCTGCCACCGCTACGCCGGCGACTGTGGATGCCTGGATCGAAACCCAGTATGCCACGCTGTCTCCGAAACCCTCCTTCGTCCTGATTGTAGGCGACGAGAGTGGTCCCTATACCGTTCAGACTGATGTGGATCCTCCGCTGGGAGCGGGAACAACATTTGTCGTCAGCCGCTCGGATCTGAGATATGGTGTGATTGGCGATGTCGCGGCTGACAACCGCATTCCATCCATGTATGTCGGCCGCTTCTCGGTGAGATCGCTCGCAGATCTGAATGCTCAAGTTGATAAGACGCTCTGGTATGAGCGTGGGCAATTTGCTGTGGCAACGCCGGATCTCAGCTACCTTCAGAAGCCGTTGGGGGCGGCAGGCCAGGATGATAACTACGCAACACCCTATGGAAACCCCCACATCAGCTATGAGTTCAACCATTACCTCAACGCTGCCAATGGCATGCCGGCTGCTGTGCACTATCTACACCCGGACGCCGCCACTAGAGATACAGAAGTCGTTGCGCATGTTTCTGGTGGGGTCTCTTTCTACAACTACACCGCGCATGGCAATGAGGTTTGCTTTGGAGATCCCTACTTTTCGATTGCCAATATCGACGCCCTGGGAAACAGCGGCCGATATCCGCTTGTGATAGGGAACTGCTGTCTCACAGGCTCTTTTGGCACGGATGAGTGCTTCGGCGAGGCATGGCTCAATGCCCCAAACAAGGGCGCTGTCGGGTACATCGGGGCCTCAATGAGCACGTCTTGGAGGCCGGATCTGGTTATGGGCGTGGGAACGTATGCCGCCTACAACAATCCCTCTCCACCGCTTTCGCAGTCAGAGCCGGGCATGATAGACGGCTGCATGATGGGCGACTATCCAACTCAGGCAGCTTTGAAGCATGTAGGCCTGCTCGCTGTTGAGAACGACGGCGGTTCTCTGGTGAATCACTACTGGCTCTCTTTCCATCTCTTCGGCGACCCATCCCTGATGATTCATCTTGGCATCCCGACGCCTCAGACTGCCACCCACGATCCAACCGTGACGCCCGGCACAACGTCGTATCAAGTCACGACCACACCCGGAGCCTACGTGGCCCTGGTGGATGATAGTGGAGTGCTGCATGGCGCCGCCGTAGCTAACGCATCGGGGGTTGCCGATTTGACTATTGCCCCATTTTTCGCCGGCAATGCGAACCTGGCAGTCACAGCCCAGTTTCGCCAACCCCTCTTCAAGACCATTCCGGTTGCTGGCTTGACATCGGCCTATGTCGACTACGAGGCGTCTCAGGCGCACAATTGTGTGTACGGAGAGACGGGTTCGATTGACCTCACCCTAAAGAACTTTGGCGTGGGGATTGCGACCGGGGTTACCGTTCTGGCAACAACACCAAGCCCGGTCGCGACAACTGTGGATGGCGCCGAGAGCTTCGGCAACATCGCGGCTGGCGCGACGAAGAAAGTGAACTCCGCGATCACGCTCGCGATATCGAACAACGTTGCAGATCAGCAGCAAATCAAGGTGGATCTGTCTATTCGCTGGGGTACCCCCGAAGAAACGAACAACGCGACCGTGTTCGTTTCTGCCTCCGCACCCAAGTTTGCTTTTGATGTCGCCGTTTCCGGTGGAGGTTCGGTTCAGCCCGGCGACGAGCGTGATCTGACCTATACCATCCGAAACGACGGGCACGCGTCGGCCAGCGGTTTGGATCTCTCTCTCCAGCAACTCTCCTCACACCCGGTGACTCTGGGGGGGGAAGTGCTCTCCGTTCCAATGCTTGGCGTGGGGCAGTCAACGCAGCGGGTTGCTTCGGTGATCTTCGGCTCCTCAATCTTGCCTGGCAGTGACGTGGCGTTGAAGCTCTCCGTTCTGGACAGCAAGGGGTTGGCGGCTAGTTTCACCCATACGATCATTGTCGGCATTACGGATGACTTTGAGTCGGGAACGATCGATTCGGGAGTATGGCTGTCCGGAGGGGATGCGCCCTGGACAATAGACACGACCACGGCAGCAAGGGGAGCGCAGAGCGCCAAGTCGGGCGTGATCACGCATTCTGAGAAGAGCACGATTGAGTTGGTCGCGTCTTTCCCTTCGGCCGGATCAGTCTCTTTCTTCCGCCGCGTGTCTTCTGAGGAGAATTACGATTTTCTGACGTTCTACATCGACGGGGTCCCGACGGCCCAGTGGAGTGGGGATGTGCCTTGGGGGGAGGTCTCCCACAGCGTTAGTGCGGGCAGGCACACGCTCGCTTGGCGCTATGCCAAGGATGATATGGTGACAGCCGGAGACGACTGTGCCTGGCTTGACGACATCTTGCTCGAGGGTGGATCTGTGCTCGCGCCGCCGTCTATGGCGCTATCGGGGACGCCACTGACGGTTTCCCTGTTGCCGGGCACCTCTGCCACGCTCCCGCTCGCCATTCGCAATGAGGGTGGGCTGTCGCTCTCGTTCTGCGCGTCTCTGCGAATCCAAGGATTTGAGCAGCCGTTACTTTCTGATGGTTTCGAGAGTGCTGATTTCTCGGTGATCCCCTGGGCTCATAGCGGAACGTCCAACTGGATGGTCAACACGGCGCCCCCGCCATCCGGAACCTACTGTGCCAAGTCCGGTGGAGTCGGTGATTCCCAGGCTTCCATTTTGTCGCTTCCAGTGGAGCTAAGCGGCGCAGGGGACGTTTCCTTTTCCCGCAAGGTTTCGTCTGAGGCAGGGTACGATTATCTGCAATTCTCGGTTAATGGCGAACTGCGGGGCCAATGGAGTGGTGAGCATGCATGGGCGGCACATGCGTACCGCCTGAGTCCGGGTACGCACACTCTGAAATGGGCCTATGTCAAGGACTCCTCGGAGTCCTCCGGGAGCGACTGTGCCTGGCTCGATGATGTCCGCATTTCTGAGGTCACGTTGCCCTCCGGTCCTTGGGTTGACCTTCGGGGCGCGGCCAGCGTGACCGGTCTCGTTGAAGCGGCGCAGGAGGACGTCGTTCCGGTACACTTCCATACGGGCGGGACTGCATCCGGAATTCACACGGGCACCGTGGAGATTACCCACAATGCCGCCGGCGCCCCTAGGACACTGCCGCTCACGCTCAAGGTGCTCGCTTCCGATGATATTGAATCTGCAGGTCGAGCGGGGATGACCAGAGCCGGGACGGGGGTCTCGATCGCCTGGGACGACGTGACATCGGCACAAGCGTACCAGGTCTACTGCACCAGAAAATTGGGCCAGCCCTTCGTATTCGTAACAGAGACGACCGACTGCCTGTGGTCTGCAGACCGTGATGGTCCGCAGATGTTCTACAAGATCATTGCCATCAAGGAATGAGGCGGATAGGCAGGAGCGGGGGCACTTGAACTGTCCTAGACGTTGAAAAGGAAGAGGATGACGTCGCCATCCTGGACGCAATACTCCTTGCCTTCCTGTCGCATCAGGCCAAGCGCTTTGCATGGGGCTTCACCGCCGTGCTCAACGTAGTCCGCGAACGTGATGACCTGGGCGCGAATGAAGCCACGTTCGAAATCTGTGTGAATCACGCCGGCTGCCTGAGGGGCTTTCCAGCCATCACGAATGTTCCAGGCGCGAACCTCTTTGGGCCCGGCGGTGAAGTAGCTCAGCAGCCCTAGCGTTCGGTAGCCGGTATGGACAATCTGGTTGAGGCCACTCTCGGTGATGCCGAACGACTCCATGAACTCCGTGCACTCGGAGTCGTCGAGCCCGATCATCTCCTCCTCCATGCGAGCGGATACGCTGACCGTTTCGCACCCCTTCGTGGTGGCGTAGTCCCGGACTGCTGCGACAAGCACATTCCCCTCCGCCAGACCCGCTTCGTCGACATTGCAGCAGTAGATGACCTTCTTGTCGCTCAGAAACTGCATCTCCTTTCGGAAAGTGGCCATCATCTCCGAGGGGTCGGCCTTGAATGAAAACACAGGATTGCCATCGGCGATGTGCTGGTGTAGAGCCTTTGCCCGTTCGAGCAGGTCGCGCCCCTCTTTCTCGGAGCGAGCCATTTTTGTCATACGCTCAATCCTATTCTCCATGCGCTGCAGATCGCTCAGAATGAGTTCGGTCTCAATGATCTCGATGTCACGGATGGGGTTCACATCCCCCTCTACATGGGCAATGTTCTCATCTTCAAAGCAGCGCACGACATGCAGAATGGCATCCGCTTCCCGGATGTTCGCGAGGAACTGGTTGCCGAGACCCTCACCCTGGCTTGCTCCGCGCACCAGGCCGGCAATATCCACGAAGTCAACGGTGGCCCGAGTCACTTTCTGTGGCTTGGACAGCTCGGCGATTGCATCCACGCGGGGATCCGGTACGGGGACGATGGCCTTGTTGGCTTCGATTGTGCAGAAGGGGTAGTTGGCCGCTTCCGCGTTCTGAGCCCGCGTTAGGGCATTGAAGATGGTGGACTTGCCGACGTTTGGAAGGCCGACAATGCCGATGCTGAGGCCCATGGGTGTTCCTTGCTATGGGTGGATTTGCTTGAGTCCGCGGGACTGTAGCTCAATGCGCTGCATTGATCAACGTTCGAGGTGGGGGTATTCCCCCCCCCGCCCGCTCCGCGGGCCCCAAAGCGGTGACTTCGTCCCCGCACTCCATACCCATTCACTCCGATATGGAGTGCTCCGACGGAGTCGGAGCTTTGGTTTCGCGCGGAGCGTGCAGCAGACTTGAGGATCGGCCAAGCTCAACGCTTATGTGTGCCGTGCTTTGCGTTATGCCCCTGTAACCTCGTGGAAGCGGGCGTAGGCCTCGGCAAACGCTTCGGTGTCGCTGGGCTCGAAGACCTCCTGCTCAAACGATGCCCGTACGATGCCACGACCGGCGGCGAGAGAAGAGATCGACCCATCTGCCATAAGCTGGGAGAGAATGTTGCCCGTCGCCGTGGCTTCGATCGGGCCCGTGATGACAGGTCGGTTGAGGGCATTGGCCGTCAGCTGGTTCAGCTGGCGGTCCTGCGTCCCTCCACCCACAATATGCAGGACATCTAAACGCTTGCCGGTAAGATCTTCCAGCATGTTGAAGACACTCTTGTAGCGGAACGCGAGGCTCTCGATGGCCGTGCGAATAATCTCGCCCCTGCTCTGTGGCACTGGCTGATTAGTGCGTTCGCAGTATGCCTGAATATTGGCGGGCATGTCACATGGCTCGGAGAAGGTGGTATCGTCCGGATCAATGAATGACTGGAACGGTGTTGCTTCTGCCGCGCCTTGCTCAAGTTCCCTGAAGCTGGGGGCTTCACCGGCGTCGGTCCAGTTTCGACGACATTCCTGTACGAGCCACAGGCCTGTGATGTTCTTCAGAAGTCGGATCTTGCCACCGAGCCCGCCTTCGTTCGTGAATCCGTAGTCGTAGCTCTGCTTACTCACAACGGGCTCGTCCGACTCTACCCCCATCAGGGACCAGGTGCCGGAGCTGAGATAGGCGTGTGAGTCCGTTTCGGCGGGTACCGCGGCCACCGCGGATGCTGTGTCATGACTGCCAACGGCGACGACCTGCACTTTTGGCGAAAGGCCGGTCTCGGTAGCGATTCCTGGCAGAATGGTGCCCAGCGAGGTGCCGGGCATCGTGATGTCCCCGAAGGGAGCTTTCGGGATTTCCAGACCCTCAAGCATATCGGTTGCCCAAGTTCGTTTGCGAACATCCAACAATTGGGATGTGCTGGCAATGGTGTATTCGTTGGTGGCGACACCGCAGAGCCAGTAGTTCAGGAGGTCCGGTGTGAAGAGTAGTCTATCTGCTTTCTCCAACTCGCCGCGCTCGGTCACGACTTCGGACATGATCTGGTTGAGCGTGTTAAAGAACATAAACTGGATGCCGGTGGTGTCGTAGATCTTCTCACGGGGAACGCGTTTGAAGGCTTCTTCTTCCATGCCGTTTGTGCGCGGGTCGCGATAGGCGAAAGGAAGTCCCATGAGCTCACCGTTTGCATCCAGAAGTCCGTAGTCCACGCCCCACGTATCCACGCCGATACTCACGATGGCATCACCGTAGGTTGCTGCCGCCTTAGTGAGCCCCTCCTTGATCGAGTCGAATCGGGCGTGAATGTCCCAATGGTACTCGCCGTCGATTTCGATGGCGCCGTTAAAGAACCGGTGCACTTCCTCGAGTTCAATTCGCGTGCCGTCGAAAAGGGCTGCCATCACACGGCCGCTTGAGGCCCCGATATCAACTGCAAGATAGACGCTGCGTTCTTCTGTCTGCATGAATTTGCTCCCTGTTAGTTTTCTTCGTCCACGGGCACGACCGTGGTCTTGATGCCCATCTCGCACAGGCGGTCAATGATCGCTGAATCAGTGCCGCTATCTGTAATAATCTCGTCAAAGGCTGTCAGCTTACAAATCTGGGCCAACGAGCGCTGGCCGAATTTGCTGTGGTCCACCAGGAGGTACTTCTTATCAGCGCAATCGAGCATGATTCGGCGCAGGTGGGCCTGGGCTTCCGTCACATCGCTGATGCCACGATCGAGATCGGCGCCTTTGCATGAGAGAAAAAGCCTGTCTACGTGATACTGCTGCAACTGGGCCTCGGCCGTCGGTCCGATGAACGAAAGGGACTTCTTGCCTAATCGGCCGCCCAAAACGTGAACGTCGATTTCTCCGCGATTCGAGAGCGCGATCGGGATCTGAAGCGAATTCGTAATGACAGCCATGGGAATATCGTTGAGCCGTTTGGCCATATGCCATGCCGTCGTGCTGGCATCCAACAGAATGCTGTCTCCCTCTTCAATACGCTGAACAGCCGCTCTCACAATGGCTGCCTTCTCCGGCTCGTTGGCAACTTCCCGCCAGGCAAAAGGCCGAAGCGTCTCCTCGGGTTCGGACATCAACGCTCCGCCGTGACTACGTACGATCCTGCCCTGAGCTTCAAGCTTTCCCAGGTCGCGGCGAATGGTTTCCTCAGTGACGGCGAAGCGCTCAGAGAGCTCGGTGACTCGTACGCTTCCCTCTTTGCTTAGAACGGCTAGAATTTCGCGATGTCTCTCGATGGCAAGCATGGGACTGCACCTCACATAAACAGACAAAGTATCTCATCTGTGTTTGAAAAAATATGTGATTGTGTTTGACATGTCAATGCCCAAATGAGAGAAACCAACACAAACGGACATTTTCGGGCGCGTTCGGATTTATATAGAAAGGGAGCATTTATGCAGGAATATGGTACAACCGCGACGGATGAGGACATTGCCGCCTTGGATAGTTTTGACGCTGCAGTGAGGCGGGATGCGCTCACGAAGCTGTGTGCAGCTGCGGACGGTGTCTACCCCGAGTCGGGAGCGCACATGAACTGCCATGCCCATACCTTCTATTCCTATAATGCGTATGGCTATTCGCCTTCCCACTTTGCTCTGCTGGCGAAGCAGCGTGGTCTTGCTGGGGCTGGCATTGTTGATTTTGATGTTCTGGACGCGCTTGATGAGTTCCTCGCGGCTGCGCAGCTTTTGAAGTTGAAATCCTGCGTCAGCATTGAGTCACGCGTTTTTGTGCCCGAGTTTGCAGACCGAGTCATCAATTCTCCCGGTGAACCTGGTATTGCCTATCATATGGGCTTGGGATTCACCACGACCAAGCTGTCGGATGAAGCGCAGGCATTCCTCGCGGACATGCGCACGAGCGCAAACGATAGAACGCGTGGTCTGCTGGAGCGCGTCAACGCATTCACGAGTCCGGTTGAATTGGACTATGAGAAGGATGTGAAGCCGCTGACGCCTAATGGCAATGCCACTGAGCGCCACGTCTGTCTTGCGTATGCCCGCAAAGCGATGGAAGTTTTCCCGATCGCGGCCGATTTAGAGGCCTTCTGGTGTGAGCGTCTTGGCGTGACGGCGGATGAGCTCGATCTCCCGGATGGCGGTACGCTGCAAGGGGTTATTCGCGCCAAGACGATGAAGCGCGGAGGGGTTGGCTACGTGCAGCCCGGCCCTGAGTCATTCCCGACCATGGCGGATATGAATCGCTTCGTGCTGCAATCGGGGGCGATTCCAGCCCTGACATGGCTCGACGGCACGTCGGATGGCGAGAAGTGCATTGGTGAGCTGATTGAGGTCTCGATGGCATCGGGCGTGGCGGCTGTCAATATCATCCCGGACCGCAACTTCACGGCTGGGGTTCAGGATGAGAAACTCGCAAACCTCTACGATATTGTGGAGCGGGCCGAGGCCCTGGACCTGCCGGTTCTCGTGGGAACCGAGATGAACAGTCCTGGCAATAAGTTTGTTGACGATTTCGACACGGCAGAGCTTGCTCCGCTGATGCCGGTCTTCACGAAGGGCATGCACATTGTCTACGCCCACCAAGTGCTACAGGGAGCTGTCGGCTTGGGCTATCTGAGCGACTGGGCTTCTGCGGCCTTTGATGGCGTCAAAGCAAAGAATGAGTTCTACGAGACTTTTGGATCGCGTTTCTGCCCGGGGCAGGAAGATCGTCTGACTGACGTGAGTGATGCCACAACCCCAGACCAAATTCTGGCCCTACTATAAGGAGAGCCGATATGAACAATACAATACCCCAAACCCAGCGTGCGGTGCAATTAGTTGGTCCCGATGAGCTTGTCCTCAACGAGGAGAAGGCCGTATTTCAGCCCAACGACTATCAGATTCTCTGCAAGGTCGTTGTCGTCGGACTCTGTTTCTCCGATCTCAAACTGCTGAAGCAGTTCTCCGGACATGTCCGCAAGTCGGAAGTTGTTGGTGGCATCGACCCCATCGTGCTGGACGAGAACCCCGCCTACGTCCCCGGTGAAAAGGCTGCCGTCCCCGGCCATGAGCCAGTCGTGGAAATTGTCGCGGCTGGTGACAAGGTGGAACGTTTCAAGGTTGGCGAACGCTACATGATTCAGGCGGACTGGCGTTGGCTTGCCACGGCCAATTCGAACGGGGCGTTTGGTTACAACTTCGAGGGCGCTCTCCAGGAATTCGTTCTCTTGGACGAGCGGATCATCATCTCCCCTGATGGGGTCTCAATGCTGTTGAGCGCGCCAGCTGAGCAGCGCGCGGCATCGGCATTTGCGCTTTCCGAGCCGTGGGCATGCGGTGAAGATGCTTACCAGGAAGTGCAACGCCAGGGGCTGAAGGCCGGTGGAAACCTGCTTATCGTGGCCCAGGCGAAAGGCGACAGAGATGCCGCCCACGCATTTCTCCAGGAGAATGCTCAATCGGCCGAACGCGTTCGCGTTGTCCTTGCCGAGGGCGGCTGCACATGCGAAGGCGCCCTGTCGAGTCTCGATGAGGTGCCCGACAATCACTTTGACGATATTCTCTACTTCGGAGCCGATGCGGATGTGGTCGAGTCTCTCTTCGCCAAGGGCAAGAAGGGCGCGCTCTTCATCCTCTGCCAATGTGGTGAGACATTCGGAAAACCCGTCATGACAGCCGTCGGTGGGGTTCACTATCGTGGTTTCCGTATCGTCGGTACGACGGGCGGTGATCCTGCTGAAGCGGTCGCTTCCATTCCAGAGCGTTGCGAAATGCGTAAAGGGGACAGCGTCAACGTGATCGGTGCTGCCGGTCCTATGGGGGTAACCCACGTCATTCGCGACCTCTGCGTGGGTGATGGCGTGACGGTTTATGCTGCCGATCTGAGTGACGAGCGTCTCGAAGCGCTGGCCAAGATTGCTGAGCCGACGGCAGCCGCGAACGGTACGAAGTACGTTGGCTACAATCCGACGAAGACGCAGCAGGATATCAAGTTTGACGTGCAAGTTGTGATGGCGCCCGTCCCGCAACTCGTGGCCGCGGCGGTTACGAGCTGCGCCCCGAAGGGCATCATCGACATCTTTGCCGGCATTCCCGCCGATAAGTACGGTGAGATCGACCTCGACTACTACTGCGCGAACCAGCTCTACTTCATCGGTACATCCGGTTCGACGATGGAGGACATTGAGATCGTCCTCAACCATGTGGCAGAAGGGAACATCGACACGAACGTTTCGGTGGCGGCGGTTTCCGGACTGGACGATGCTGTTCTCGGAATCCGGAAGGTTGAAAACCAGGAAGTACCCGGCAAGATCATGGTCTACCCTTCGTGCAAGGGGCTTGAGCTGACGCTGCTGCCTGATCTCGCTGAGGGTCTGCCTGAAGTCGCTGACAAGCTCGTCGACGGCGTCTGGACAAAGGAAGCCGAAGAAGCGCTTCTCGCGCACTACGCGTAACAAAAGGATGTAGCGTTGGGCGTTCCGCCCAGCTATTGGCCGAGACGGCCAACCCTACAATAAAGGAATATGTAATCATGATGCTGGAAGATAAGATTGCTGTTGTAACGGGCGGTGCTCAAGGCTTGGGTGAAGCGCTTTGCCTCCGCCTTGCGGCTGAGGGGTGCTCGGTTGTTATTGGTGACATGAACGAAGAGGGCGCTGCCGATACCGCCGAGAAAATCAACGCGACAGGGAGTAAGGCATTCGCATTGAAGGTCGATGTTTCTGATGAAGCGAACGTGGAAGCGCTCTTCAAGAAGGCCATGGATGAGTTCGGTCGGGTTGACGTCGTGGTCGCCAACGCTGCTATTCTGATTGCAGAGCCGATTGACGAAGCGGTTGCCGGCAAGTGGCAGGCCGTGATGAACGTTAATCTCTTTGGAACCTTCCTCACGATCAAGCATGCCGCCAAGATCATGAAGGCCCAGGGAAACGGCTCCATCATCGCCATCAACTCTAAGTCTGGCAAGAAGGGCAGTGGTGCCAATTCGGCCTATGCCGCGAGCAAGTTCGGTGGTATTGGCCTGGTTCAGAGCGCCGCACTTGAGCTGGCTCCACTCGGAATCCGCTGCAACGCCGTTTGTCCAGGAAACCTGCTCAACGGTACCCTCTGGACGGATCCCGAACGCGGGCTTTTCAAGCAGTATTTCGATGCCGGCAAGGTTCCCGGTGCAGAGAGCATTGAGGATGTGAAACAGTTCTACATGAACCAGGTTCCGCTTCGCCGCGGTTGCGAGTATGAGGACGTGAACAACATGGTCGTCTATCTTGCATCGGAACTGGCCTCCTACATGACGGGACAGGCCATCAATGTTACCGGTGGTCAGGAGATGCGGTAGAAGGTAAGTGGGAAAAATCGAAAATCGAAATTCTGAGATTTTGAAATCTAGGTAGTTAAAGAGTAGAGGAGAGAGATCATGGCAACACCGATTATTATGCCGCGTCAGGGGCAGTCCGTTGAGAGTTGTATTCTCGTGGAATGGCTTGTTGATGTTGGTGGCGCGCTGGAAGAGGGCACCGCCGTCGCCAGTATCGAAACCGACAAAGCCGTTTTTGAAGTTGAGAGTCCGGAAGCGGGAACGCTGGTCGCACGCTTTTTCGAAGAGGGTGACGACATTCCTGTTCTGGTGACCATTGCCGCCGTCGGCGAAGCTGGCGAAGACGCCTCTGATCTGAAACCTGCCGAAGCCGGCGGAGGCGAAGCCGCTCCCGAGCCCGAGGCCGCTCCTGCTGCCGCCGCTGAAGCGCCTGCGGCTCCAGTTGCTGCCGCGGCTGCCGTAGTTGGCAGTGGTGCCAAAGCTGTTGGTATTAGCCCCCGTGCTCGCAAAGCTGCCGCTGCAAGTGGTGTCAATGCCGAGATTCTCGCCGGTTCCGGACCTGAGGGTCGTGTGATCGAGCGCGACGTACAGGCTGCCGCTGCTGGTCAGCCGCGTCTGAGTGCAGCTGCCAAGGAAGCCGCGGCTTCCGGTCTTGCTGTTCCTGCACAGGGCTCTGGCCCCGGTGGCATGGTGCTTGCCGGTGATCTGGGCGCAACCGCTGCAGCCGCTCCGGCCGTTGTCGTTTCCGCTCCTGTTGGCGAGCCGACTGAGGTGCCGCTGGTTGGCATCCGCAAGCTCATCGCTTCGAAAATGCACGAGTCTCTGTCGACAACTGCCCAGCTCACGATGAACATGAGCTTCGATGCGACCGGCATCATTGCCTACCGTGCGAAGGTCAAAGCGCAGGGCGAGGCCCTGGGACTTCCCAACATCACCATCAACGACATCGTGGCTTACGCGACGGTGCAGGTGCTGCGAGTCTCCCCGGAGATCAACGCCCGCTTCCTCGGCGACAAGTCCGTCCAGTACCCCAACGTGAACCTGGGTATTGCGACCGATACAGATCGTGGCCTGATGGTCCCTGTCGTCCATGGTGCGGATCAGCTCTCGCTGAGCGAGCTCTCTGCAACTGCCAAGCCGCTGCTCAAGGATTGCCAGACGGGCAACATCAACCCGGACTTCCTGTCAGGGGGTACGTTCACCATCACCAACATGGGAATGCTCGGAGTCGAGAGCTTCACACCGGTTCTGAACATCCCGGAAGTGGCGATTCTCGGTGTTGGCGGACTGTCGCTGAAGCCAGTGATGAAGGATGGCGAGATCAAGCACGTTCAGTCCATCAACCTGAGCCTGACGGTTGACCACCAGGTTGTGGATGGGGCTCCAGGCGCTCGTTTCCTCAAGGCACTGTGCAATTCGCTCGAGAACTTCGAGCTTACACTCGCAAAATAGCAACAACGGATAACATGGAGGCGGCGTGCCCTCACGCTGCTTGTTCGGGACGGGGGCGTCCCGGCTCCAGTTGAAAGAAGGTGCTGAATATGAAGTATGATTTGATTGTAATTGGAGCTGGTCCCGGTGGCTACGTTGCCGCCGAGCGGGCTGGGGAGCAGGGCAAGAAGGTTCTGCTGATTGAGAAGAGCCACCTTGGTGGTGTCTGTCTCAACTGTGGTTGTGTGCCGTCGAAGACGCTGCTCAATTCGTCCAAGGTTTATCACTACGCCACGCATGGCGAGGCCTATGGGGTGAAGAGCGAGAACGTCTCGTTCGATCTGCCGGCCGTGATTGCCCGCAAGCAGAACGTCATCGAGACGCTGCGCAAGGGGATCGCCGGGTTGATGAAGCGCAACAAGGTGACCGTGGTTAATGGTGAGGCCAAGTTGGTCTCCCGGCGTGAGGTGAAAGTGGGCGATGACGTCTACGAAGGCGACAACATCATGATTGCCGTTGGATCCTCTCCAGCAAAGCCGCCGATCCCTGGCATCGACAATGACTGCGTCTATGACTCCACGCGTCTACTGGACCTGGAAACGATGCCGGAGAGTCTTGTTGTTGTTGGCGGTGGCGTGATTGGTTGCGAGTTTGCCTGCTTCTTCGGAACGCTTGGCATTCCGGTAACCGTAATCGAAATGTTGCCCGAGATCTGCCCTGCTGTGGATGCAGAGATTGCCAAGATGCTTCGCCAGGAGCTTTCCAAGCGCAACATTACGTTCCACATTGGCGCACGTGTTGAGTCCATTGGCAAGGCCGATGTGACCTTCTCGGTCAAAGACAAGAAGCAGACGATCCCCGCTAGCCACGTTCTCGTGGCCACGGGCCGTACCTGCAACGTCGACGGACTTGGCCTCGAAGATGTGAAGATCGACTTTGATCGCCGCGGCATCAAGGTTGACGACACGTGTGCGACCAACGTTCCTGGAGTGTATGCCATCGGCGACGTGACCGGCAAGCAGTGGCTGGCTCACTCCGCATCCCGCATGGGAGAGGTTGTCGTTCATAACCTCTGCGGGCGTGCCGATCACTTCCGTGACAATGCAATCCCCGGTGTTATCTATACGACACCCGAAGTGGGGACCGTGGGGATTACCGAGGCGCAGGCCAAAGAACAGGGCATTCCGGTCAAAGTTGGCAAGATGCCGATGATGGCTAGCGGACGTTTCCTGGCTGAGAACAGTGATGGCAAAGGTGTCTGCAAGGTGATTGTCCACGCAGAGACTAACGTTCTGCTGGGTGTGCATATGATTGGGGGCGCATGTTCGGAGATGGTCTTCGGTGCTGCTGCCATGATTGAAACTGAAATGCGTGTAAAAGAGATTGAAGAGATTGTGTTCCCGCATCCGACCGTGTCGGAGTTGATTCGGGACACACTGATTGCGACAAGTCACTAAAAGGAGAGAAGACGATGCCGAAGATTCATATTGTAGACCCCGTCGAAGAACGTAAGCCCGGGAAGCTCAAATTCCCGACCGTGCCACTGAATGCCTACAAGCGCACGGTTGCCGAAGAGGCCAAGACGCTTGGCAAGGATGCTATTGTTGGCATGCTCGAAGACATGATGCTCATCCGTGAGTTTGAGTTCATGATCAACGAGATCAAGACCGCCGGTGTCTACCAGGGCATGGAGTATAATCACCCCGGTCCGGCGCATCTGTCTATGGGGCAGGAAGCCTCCTCCGTTGGACAGGCCTACTACCTCAACGTGGATGACCACATCTTTGGCTCGCATCGCTCGCACGGTGAGATCCTCGCCAAGGGCATGTCTGCCATCCGCAAGCTCGATGACGACACGCTGATGGACATCATGAAGAACTTCATGGATGGTGAGTGTCTCGCAATCGTCGAGAAGCACGTCAAGACCGACTCCGTCAAAGAGCTGGCTCGCCAGTTCCTCGTCTACGGTTCCCTGGCAGAGATCTTTGCCCGCAAGCCCGGCTTCAACCGTGGCCTCGGTGGATCCATGCATGCGTTCTTCACGCCGTTTGGTATTTACCCCAACAACGCCCTCGTGGGTGGTTCTGCTGACATCGCTTGCGGTGCTGCTCTGTACAAGCGGGTGAATGCAAAGGACGGCATTGTGATTGCCAACATCGGTGATGCCTCCATGGGCTGTGGGCCGGTTTGGGAAGCACTGAACTTTGCGGCGATGAGTCAGTTCAATACACTTTGGCCTGAAGACCGCAAGGGCGGCCTGCCGATCATCTTTAACTTCATGAACAACTTCTACGGCATGGGTGGTCAGACCCAGACCGAGACTATGGGTTACGATGTCCTGGCGCGTATGGGTGCCGGCGTTAACGCCGAAGCGATGCACGCGGAGCGCGTTGACGGATACAATCCGTTGGCCGTCGCCGATGCAATCAAACGCAAGATGGAACTGATCAAGAAGGGCGAAGGTCCTGTCCTGTTGGACACGCTGACCTACCGCTATTCCGGTCACTCCCCCTCCGATGCTTCATCCTATCGCGACAAGGAAGAGATGGATCTGTGGGAAGCTCAGGATTCCATCGCCTGGATGAAGAAAGAGGTCAAGGAAGCCAAGATTCTGGATGAGGCCGGCATTGAGGCCATTCAGGCCGATCTGGTCAGCGTGATCTCAGCGGCGATGAAGCTGGCGATTGATGACGATGTTTCCCCGTACGTGGACCCGAACTTTATCGAGGGCATCATGTTCTCGAACAACACGAAGCCTGTCCTGGACGACCGCGAGCCAGAGCTGGATGACGCTGGAGATGACAACCTCCGCGTGAAACAGATCTCTCGTCGTTCACGTGCCGGTGTTGTGGATGGTAAGGTCGTTCCGAAGAACAAGGTCTTCCAGTATCGCGATTCTATCTTTGAAGCTGCGTTGCATCGCTTCAAAGAAGATCCCACGATGGTGGCCTACGGCGAAGAGAATCGTGACTGGGGTGGGGCATTCGCCTGCTACCGTGGCCTGACCGAGGCTCTGCCTTATCACCGCCTGTTCAACTCGCCGATCTCCGAAGCTGCGATCGTCGGCACGGGCGTCGGTTACGCTCTCGAAGGCGGCCGTGCCATGGTTGAGCTGATGTACTGCGACTTCCTGGGCCGCGCTGGTGATGAAGTCTTCAACCAGATGTCTAAGTGGCAGAGCATGTCGGCTGGTATCCTCGAGATGCCGCTGGTGATGCGTGTTTCCGTTGGTTCCAAGTATGGTGCCCAGCATTCACAGGACTGGAGCGCATTGGTGAACCACATTCCGGGGCTGAAGGTTGTCTTCCCGGTAACACCGTACGATGCCAAGGGCATGTTGAACACCGCTCTGAGCGGAACGGACCCTGTCATCTTCCTTGAGAGCCAGCGTCTGTATGACATTGGTGAGCTCTTCGAGGAAGAAGTCCCCGAAGGTTACTACGAAGTGCCGCTGGGTCCGCCAGCAAAGCGTCGCGATGGTGATGACGTCACAATCATCACGATTGGTGCTACCCTGTACCGTGCGCTCGAAGCTGCGGACACGCTCAAAGAGAAGTATGGCATGACCGCAGATGTTTGGGATTGCCGCAGCATCAACCCGCTGGACTACGAGCCCCTGGTCGAGTCTTTGAAGAAGACCGGTCGCGTCGTTCTCTCATCGGATGCGTGCGAACGCGGATCCGTGATGCAGAGCATCGCAGCCAACCTGGCGCAGATGGCATTCGACGACCTTGATGCACCACCGGCCGTGGTTGGATCGCGCAACTGGATCACGCCGGCCTACGAGTTGGAAGATGCATTCTTCCCGCAGGCAAGCTGGATCCTGGATGCGATTCACACGCAGCTCGTTCCGCTTGAAGGTCACGAAGTGAGCAGTAACCAGACAGCAACCGAGAAGATTCGTCAGAATCGTCTGGGTGTCTAGTCTCAGGTAGAACATAGAAACCAGAACGCTCCGGTTGGGTCGCAAGACCCGGCCGGGGCGTTTTTTTATGGGCCTGCCGCAGAATCTGTGGGTCGATGTTTAGTAACCATTCTTTTCAGAAGTATCGAATGTCAAGTCGGGCCAGGTGTCCGGTTCTGCTGCCTGTCGCCATGTATTCCAACATATCGCGCTGATCTCAACGTGCGCTTGTCATCCTGAGCTTGCGAAGGATCTCAACGTGTGTTGAGTACGTGAGATCCTTCGCAAGCTCAGGATGACAGACCTGTGGCATCGGATGTCATCAATCATATCTCCTGGTCCAACGAATGAATGACCGGACCAGTGCAGACGCGCTTGCGCGGCTGTACTGGGTACGGGTCTCAATTCTCTGGTTCGAATTCCCTTGTTTCGTGAAGTACGATGGGCAGGCGTTTCGCAAAGAGACTGAAGTCCTTATCTGTCGTAAAAATCGCCAGCTGTCGTCGCACGGCGACAGCACAGATCAGGAAGTCGGTATTGGAGCCCTGGACACCTTTGGTCCGGCAGGTATTGAAGAACTGCGCTGCCATGACGTAGTCGTCCGTTGTCAGCAAGAGGTCGGGGAATGCCGAGAGGTGCTTCTCCAGTCTCTTGAACTGGGCGTCTTCGCGTAGCCCTGAGAGAATCTCCTGTCGAATGGGGCCAATGATGTCGACACGATGCTCTTGGATAAGGCCCCGAAACTCCTGCACCACAGCCGAGTCTACTTTCTTCGCTCGGCGTAGAGCTTCCGACCAAACGCTTGTGTCGACCAGCGCCCTCATGCCTTGGCTCTCTGCTTCTTGTAGTCGTATCCGCGCGCAAAGTCGATGGATCCGAACAATGAGAGGATGTTCTCTTGCTCAAGATGGTGAATGTAGTCGGTGAGGGCCTGCGTGACTGCTGCCTTCTTTGTTCGGTGGTGTCCGAGCTTCACTGCCTTCGCGATGAGCCCATCTTCAATCTGTAGATTTGTTGCCATGATTATCACCTCCACACACATGCTCACACATCAGACTGTGTGAGTCAATCGTTCCTTCCTTGATTCGAACGCCGCGAGTCACCAAACAGGGCCAAGAGCACCACCCCAATCAGGAACGAAACCAGCATCGTCACTCGTGCCTTGCATGAGTAGTTCAGGATCTGTTGATCGAGTTGTTCGAATGACTTTCCCTGTGCCATCTCCAGAGTTGTGCTGGCCTTGAAGATCGAGTTCATTACATAGCATATAACCGAGACCGTGAAGGCGATCCAAGACATGCCAAGGAGAAAAAGCGCCGAAGGCTCGGTGCCGAACAATGCGGAACGAAACGTGATCGAGAGAGCAAGTGCTCCCGTCGAGAGGGAGAGGATTGCATCGTTGGTCTTGCGCCCTTCTTCTTCCGCATTGTCAAGGTGGCGTAGTCGCACCTGCTGGTCATCTATTGTTTTCTCCTCACCCAACATAACATTATACATCACTCGCGGCTTCACGACTCGCTTGTCGCCATGTATTCCAGCATATCGTGCTGATCTCAACGTGTGCTTGTCATCCTGAGCTTGCGAAGGATCTTAACGTGTGTTGAGTACGTGAGATCCTTCGCAAGCTCAGGATGACAGACCTGTGGTGCTGGTGTGGATTGTTTGGCGCAGAGGGCGGTTCGCTTCGGGCGGCTCGTTGACTGCTGAGAATGGCAGCAAAGAGGCGCACAGGGCGGACGGGGCGATCAAGCAGTTGGACTGAGTGTATACGACAAAGTGTTGGGTCTAAGAATACGACTAAGAGTGATGCATATTCGGACACTTCGTTCCACTCTTCGTCCCTGCCCTTAGTCGGTTACCCCTAGTCCAACGGCTTAGTCGGTAAGCCAATTGGGTATATGCGCACGCAGTTCGGATGAAAAGGGTCATCAACTACACACTTCCGTGAAGAACCAGAATACCCAGCCATTCTGGCTGGGCAGCCCAAGATTACAGCTGGCGTGATCTGAGAGCCAGGGGAGGACCGAGGACTTCGCGTAGCACAATGGCCTTGCGCGTGTCTTCCGTCTGCTGCAATTCGTCGCGAATCAAGCGCTGTAGCTTGCTTGCCGCTTGGGATGCGGAGGAGGCCGGCAGTTCAATCTGAACGGTCTCAGAACGCTGCTTCTGAGGCTTCGGTCGGACACGTTCGGGGACCGCCGGTGGTGGCGGAGGTGTGGCGTGGGGCTCATGAGGGGGCGCCTCGGTCACGGCACGCCGCCTTACCACGGAGGGCGTGGCTTGTGGCGTGTTTTGTCGGTGGTCCTCCGGAGATACCCTCATTGTTGGCTCTCTACGCTGAACGGCAGGTCTTGGCGGTGCAGGCGGTCGTGGTGGCAGTGGCTTTGGCGTCGCTGCACCACCCCCCCCTAGCTGCTCGAGGAACTGTCGCAGTTCATCGTTGGACTCGGCAGGGCCTCCTCTTGGCCCATCGTCCGTTCCAGGCGCCTCTGATGAGACCTTCTTGGACGCTTTGATGACTTGGGCGACGATCGAAATGACAATAAAGATCGCCCAGATTACGCCGATATTTGCCAATGCAGGCATTCTGTGTTTCCTCCAAGAAGCGGGGTGAGAACACCTCGCTTTCAATGGCCAAATGCGGGCTTACGCCCGCCGCTGGTGCTATGCGCCTGTGCCGGAGTCGCCGCTTTCATCTCCTGCGATTGTCCGGCGCATCGAGGTGTCCGACTCAATGTTCTGGAGGCGATAGTAGTCCATGACGCCCATGCTGCCTTCGCGTAGCGCCTGTGCGAGTGCCCGCGGCACTTCGGCCTTGGCTTCGATCACCTTGGCA
>JABGOW010000263.1 GCA_018645275.1 Verrucomicrobiota bacterium | reverse complement strand
CGAACCGCATCCCGGAAGCCGCCAGACTGTCCATCGCAGGTGTCTGAAGATACTCATTGCCTGCACAGTTCATCATTGTCGAGCTCTGCTGGTCAGTGAGGATGAGCAGGATGTTCGGACGCTTCTTAATTACTCGTTACTCCTGCTGCGAACGTGGTGAATCAGGCGCGATGTCACGCGTCGTCTGCAATCGCCTTGTTCGGCGTTGTTTCATATCCTGCACTCCTCAGATGCTTGGCAACTCTGACCATTGAAGCAGTCCAAATACGACTTGAGTTTGCTTCAAGATAATCAATCAACTGTTTGTGCTCATCAGTATCGATAAAGCCCTTATGTGTACCTTTACCAACCCCGTGGATCATGAATATTATCCACCCATTCATGTCCCCTGCACGCTCGATATCCTGTTGAATATCTACAAAAGACTTTCGGTCTCCATTGAAATGTCCCAATGCTGGGTAGGACAGCGATGCGGGACGCACAATCTCATTATTCAACGGACCGCGACCAGCAACGAACATGCGATCGATCAGCTCTGAAAGGTCCTTCTCGTGGTCCCCTCGTCCGATGCTAGTATGGCAGCAGGTGTTGCCAAAGGTGCGCTCTGATTGACCGTCGATCTGGTTCAGAAGACAGTTTGCCACACGCATTTCATCTGTCCAGCGTTGGACAGAATAGTCGCAAAGGTCATAGTGTGGCACCCACGACCCCTTGGGTCTATCAGGGTCTCGGCGACAGGGGTGGAAGAGCGTATGGTTCCCAAGTTCATGGCCTAGAGAGGCCACGTGTTTCCATGCTCCCGTGTTCTCTGTGAAGCCACGGTGCGCAGATATATTGAAGGTCCCAGTGAACCTCTTCGCCGTCAGCAGAGGCGCCACCATCTTGTGATGCACAGGGAGGGCATCGTCATACGTCAACGACACAGCGCACCGTTGCCCTTCAGGCCAAACAAAAGTCTGCTTTGCTTCCATATACGCTCCTTGACCCATGATGCCGAACAAGTGGTTCAACGGTTCTGGACACCATCCGGTTGCAGGGTTGGGTTGGAGGGGGGGGAGCTGTGTCGCCAGTAGGAGATCCCTCCCGCGCTCTCGGGTATCTAGCGTGCCGGGTTGGGCATGTCAAGGGAGCTGCAGTGTGTTGGTTAGTCTGCGCGTCTGTCTGCGGAGTATGATAGACGACATGTTGGACACGATTCGTGATCCGTGGGCTCGCCTACTTCCGGACGATCCAGGCGGCGAAGCAAAGGTGTCAGAAGTAGCGTCCGACGTGGCGGACGCCGGCGGCTTGGAGGAGCTGGACGTCCCGCTCGGCGGTGATGGGGATGAGGACGCCTTCAAGGGCGAGCGCCTTGCCGCAGGCCCCGAGTTCTTCGAGGCGGCGCTGGATCTACTCGGCCGTGTGGCCGTTCCGAGGCCAGGTGTCGGCGCGCGCGTGCAGATCAGCGCCGGCGCGCGCACTCATATCGGCGAGGTCACCCCCTGCAACACCTGCACAGTCGACGACGAGGACGCCTTGCTTACCCGCACTAGACCATGATGAATCCCCGGGCCAGTCCGACCTCGTCCCATCCGTGGATTCCCGATCGCGAGCGCGGTCAGAGATCGCCTCGATCCGGTTGTCTGACACAGACACTCCGGCACGGCCTACAACTGGAACTTGACAATCGCGTAGTACTTCAGACTCGGCACCGCGATCTCAAGCGTGCCATCTCCCTTGTCCACTTCCACCATCCCGGCCGGGAGACTCTCCCAACGCGCATCTACTCCATCTCCAGCTTTGATCCACTGCAGCGGGGGCGTTCTTCCCTTCTTCAGTGCCGCGTGCTGTATTTTGATCGAGATGGGTTTGGTGGGCGTGACCGTGTTCGCCGCCAGCTTCAGGTCGTAATTGACGATATCCAGTGTCATGGCACCCTCTTCCTTCGCGGACTCACTCAAGCTCACCGCGATGGTAGCGGGTGCGTCCGTGGTCAGCACAGGTCTGACGTCATCAAAGTCCAGCAACGCATCGATGGCCTCCCGCTGCCCCTGGTCGCGGTAGTTGCAGCCCGGCTTGTCCCTCACCACCTTTACTCCAGCCATGTTGCGCAAGGGTCTTAGCACGTCCTCCGTATGGGGCATCAGGTGCCCATCCGGGCCCCTGAACTTGCCGCTCTCACCGGTAATGACCAGCCGGCCGCCTGTCTTCACGTACTCGGCCAGGACCTCGACTTGCGCTGCGACCAGGCTGGCGATGGAAGGTAGAACCACGATGCTGAACCCCGCCAAATGCTCCAGACCGAGATCTTGGGAGAGGAGCACGTCCCATTGGCGGCTTGAGCGCGCCAGGAACTCCCCCCAGCCAGCGTATTCCTTTAGAAACAGGTCGCGCGATGGCGAGTACCCCTGATGCCCGCCCATCACGTTCGCGGCATACTGACTCCATCCGCAATAGACGAGCCCGATATCAGCCACGTACTTTCGGCGTCCTAGTTCCTCTCGAGTCTTTCTCAAAAAGGTGTTGCCAAAGCCAGCCGACGTTGCGGTGCCCGGACTGTAGCCGTCCAGAAACCAGTGCCCGTAATCACAGACGGCTCGGTTGGCGAGGCAATCGAATTGCAGGACCTTGTGCAGCTCGGAATACTGTGGCCCCATCTTGTCCTTCGACACATAGATGGACGGCACTGAGTATCCTGTTCCGCTGAACTGTGCCGCGAGCCGGGATGACCAGCCGATACGACCCAAGGGCGGGTAGCCCATTTCCTTCTGCAACAGGCCGTACGTCTTGAACGCCTTCCATTCGTAACAAGGCACATCGATGATTCCGCGCAGAAACACCTTGCCTGGAAACGTGGGTATGGCGTTTGCAAAGACAGGTATCTTGCCAACCACACTGCTCGCCTGCTTCTTAACTGCTTCGTGCAGGCGCCTGTAATGTTCGCGTCCTGACTCTATCAGGCTCATCTGATAACATTTGAAGACCAAATCATTCATCCAGTTTTGATTGTACCAATAGCTCTTCTTCGGTTCTTCCGCACTGCCCCGTCGCCATGGACGGTTCTTGAAGTAATCAATCACGTCAAATGACTTGATATCGGCAATCCCCATATCATCGAGTTCGTCAGTGGTGAAATGGTCACTCATATAGTTACGGAAGTTGTTGATTGAGTAGGCACCGAATCCGGCCCGACGAATACTCAGCGTATTGTCCCCACCATAGTCATCAAAGTGGATTGCATCGGGCTTCTGCTTGGCCAGGACCACTTCGATCTCTTTGCAGTGATAGTCAAGATACTGGGGGTTCGCCCGATCGATGTGCCAATTTCTGACCGTGATCCAGCCGGACTTCCCAGCCATCGCAGGGT
>JABGOW010000166.1 GCA_018645275.1 Verrucomicrobiota bacterium | reverse complement strand
GAACCAACATATTAGCCGAATTAGCTCTTGTAGGCCGATATTGGCTTAATTGCGAGGTGGTGTAATGTCTTCACTTTCCCCTCAGTTCATCGCTTCACTACCGATTCGTCCCGAACACATATTCCACTGGCCATCCTGGACTACCTCAGGATACATCCCTTCCACGACGGTAACGGGCGAACAGCGCGACTCTGGACTCTCTCCCTGCTTTATCAGGCTGGCTTCAAAATAGGGCGCTACATTAGTATTGAGCGCTTTGTCGAGGAGCGACGCCCCTGGTACTACAAGGCTCTGCAGAAATCTTGTATCGGCTGGGGCGACGAGAAACACAACCCACTCCCTTGGCTCGAGTTCTTCTGGGGAGTTATGGAGAGTGCCTACAGTGAGTTTGCTTCCCGGGTCGAATCCACTGGTAATGCCAGGCAGCGACGCGGCGGCAAGACGGCACTCATTCAGGGCTTCATAGACAAACATGTCGGATCATGGACTCTCAGCGACATAGAGAAGACTTTTCCTGGCATCTCAAACGGCATGATCCGAAAAGTCCACAGCGACCTGCGCAAAGATGGCAGGATTATATGCAAGGGACGTGGTCGGGGCGCCAAGTGGATGAGACTCGACAGACCATTACGTAAGTAGACATTGACTCCCGCTATCACGAGGCGTAATCAAGGCTTTCACGCTTCAAGAATGTGTCAGTCCTATATGGGAGAATAGTAGCTTGGAATGTGTGACGATCAGGGTCGGACGCGTGAAGCCTCAATCGCGGCTACGTCAGGCGACGCTCCGTTCGGTATGCGCTCATGGTCATGCCGTGCTGCTTACGAAAAAGGAAGGCCAGGTGGCTTTCGCGCACGAAGTCGCACTGGCGGGCAATCTCGCCGATCGGCAAACCATTCCATCCGTTGCTGGTAATCCGCCTCGTTTTCCGGCAATGTTTCAACCGCGTAACCAGAGCCAGGTATGGCCATCATAAGTCCATAGCTCTTGCCTTTTTGAGTGCTGAACTCAACCTGATCTGCAGCATTCACGTTGAATGGGACCTTTACTCCCTTTTCATTGGTCAGCTGCGCTTGCGCAACTCCGGGATATTTGATGATACATTTGCCTCCCTTTCTGGATAAAATCTTGAACGACTTGGCGCGGCCTTTTGTCCATTCTGTGGAAACAACAAAATTACCACGGGCCACGAGCCCACTAAACTTACCGTTCTCCCATGCTGTTGGCAGTGCAGGAAGAGGTGCTATGTATCCTTCATGACTCTGCAGGAGCATCTCTGCTACACCTGCCATACCACCCAAATTGGCATCAATCTGAAACGGAGGATGAAGCGCCCAAAGATTATCCAGGACACGATTCTGAATAAGCAGCTTATACACTTCATAGGCGTCGTTGCCATCCTTGGTTCGGGCTCGTAGATTCATTCGGTGTGCCAGTGCCCAGCCTGTTGTGACGCCTTTCCCGCCCCGTGTAGTTCCGCGACGATCCAAAGAGTATTTTGCGGCGTCCAGCCATTCCGGTGTTGTGGCATTGATCAATGTGCCCGGATAGAGAGGACAAAGATGAGATATGTGGCGATGGTCTTTACCTCCAATATCGCCATATTCATTTTCCTCGCGGTATTCTTTGACCTGCCCTGAATCTCCGATGAGAATCGGATCCAGTTTCGTCATCTGATCTTTAAACAGCGCCAACTCGTTGTTCTGGATGCCCAGAACCGCTGCGGCCTTCAAAACGTCGTTATGGTTTTCCCAGACAAACCCCTGATCAAAGGTAGTTCCCTCTGCGTGGGGAGTCTTGCCATTATGTTTTTGTTCCGGTGAAGCTGACGGATTGACCAGCAACAGACCATCAGGCGAAGGCTTTAGCGTTTTGCATAAAAACCGGCTTGCTCCCAACAGGGTTGGATATCCTATTTCACTCAGAAAATGTTCGTCCCGCGTAAAGTCATAATAATCCCAGAAGAGCTTACTGGTGAAGCCGACCGTCCCCGGCCCTGAATGTCCGCCAGGCGACTTGATGGTGTAGGGCGAAGCACCGGTACCGATCGTCCATCCATTTTCATTTTTAACTAAGGCCTCTTTATTATTTTTTTTCACTGTCATCCCATAGCTCTTAAAGAAAAAGCTGGCTTGTTCGCTCTGAATCCTCCACTCGGAGGGTATGAAAACACAGAGACACAAGAACAAGCCAGCCGGTCATAGGTATACAACCTTGAAGCAAATGTGCAATCTGATTCCTGGCCACATGGTCTCGAACCTTGCAAAGAAGCATGGAGTCGATGCCCAATGCCGGACGTACACACCGTGGAGCCACACGGTTTCGCTGCTGTACGCTCACTTCGCCCATTCGCTTGGCCTCAATGATGTGTGCGATGCGCTTCAGATGAACGCGGCCTCGCTTTCCACGATCCGCGGAGCCGTTCCTCCATCGCGCAACAACCTCAGTCATGCCAACAAGATTCGAAATGCCGACATGGCCGAAGAGCTTTACTGGAGTATGATGCAGCACCTGATGGATACGGTTCCGGGTTTTGCGAAGGGCAAGGTACGCCGGGGATACCTGCGCCGCTTCAGTAAGACTATTTATGCGATGGATTCGACCACGATCCAGCTGGTTGCCAACTGCATGGACTGGGCTAAGCACCGACGACGAAAGGCCGCTGCGAAGTGCCATCTGCGCCTTAACCTGCAAAGCTTCCTTCCGCAATGCGCTATCGTCGACACGGCCAAGCATCATGACAGCACAAAGACGATAGAGCTTTGTGCTGGGCTCAAATCCGGTGAAATCGCCGTGTTTGATAAGGCCTACACTAAGTTCAAGCATCTCTTCGAGCTGACCGAGCGCGGCATCTGGTGGGTTGGCCGGGCGAAGGACAACATGCAACACAATGTGGTTCGGACTCTCAACACCACTGGGCACAAGCGTATCCTGCGCGACGAGGTGATCGAGATGGCGCTTGAAAAAACGAAGGAGTCTTATCCGTGCGAACTGCGCCGCGTCGTTGCTCTCGTCGAGGTCAACGGACAGGATATTGAGATGGTCTTCATGACCAACAACCTGGAGTGGAGCGCGTGGACGATCGCTGAACTCTACCGCTGCCGCTGGGATATCGAGGTGTTCTTCAAGGAGATCAAGCAGACGCTTCAGCTCTCCGACTTCCTCGGCTACAGCGCCAACGCCGTTCGGTGGCAGATATGGATGGGGCTTCTGGTCCATCTGCTCATGCGCTGCCTTGCGTTCATCCACGGATGGGGACATAGCTTCAAGCGCCTGTTCACGGTTATAAGGACATCGCTGTGGCGTCGCTGGGATCTGCCGGTCTTGCTTGAATCCTATGGGACAGCCAAACCGC
>JABGOW010000227.1 GCA_018645275.1 Verrucomicrobiota bacterium | reverse complement strand
TGCGGTCAGGGAAAGGAACCCGAGCGATATAACACTGATCATGTTTCGCTTGGAACCTAATGGCATGGCGACCTTTCTCGGCATAGCGCGATTCCTTGATCAACCGGCCCATTTTGATGGTTTGGTCCAGTCCTGCCCGAGGTCAGAGCTAACGTTGCCGGGATATCTGCGCACGCCACGGGCACGCACGACTCGGCGGTGGAGTTTCTCGCACCAGCGGCCCAGCACAACAAGGCCCAATGCCGAAGCGGTGAAACGGGTCACATCAGAGAGAAAATTCCGTCGTGTCACTGCCATACTCCTGCAATATCGTGTTTACAAGCAGGACATCGTCCTTCCCGCAGATTGAGTTCAACAATGGCATACCGTCGTCGATCAATGAGTGTCTCACCGCACTCGGGACATCTTGTTTTTTGTGCATCAGGGATGAGGATGTTGCCGACATAAACATAGTGCAGCCCTTCGCTGGCTGCAATGTGGGCCGCGCGCGACAGCGTTTCTGCAGGCGTTGGAGGCAGGTTCTTCATCTTGTACTGGGGGAAGAAGCGCGAGAAGTGCAGGGGGGTATCGGCACCCATGTTTTGCACAATCCAGCGGCAGAGATTACGAATGGTCTCATCGGAGTCATTCAAGGTGGGAATCACCAGGTTTGTGATCTCCACCAGTACCCCCATTGACTTTGCCAGAACGAGCGCATCGAGAACCGGTTTCAGCGTGCCGCCACAGATATCGCGATAGAATCGGTCGGAAAAGGCTTTGAGGTCGATATTGGCAGCATCGACATATCGGCATAGCTCCCTGAATGGGGCCTGGTTGATGTAAGCGGCGGTAACCAGTACATTGCGTAGCCCTGCCTCGCGTACGGCAATGGCAGAGTCGAGGGCATATTCGTAGTAGGCGGCAGGATCGGTGTAGGTATAGGCCACGGAGCGACAGCCATGCTGAAGCGCTGCAGCGGCAAGCTGGCGGGGCGGAAGATAGACCGCTGTACTATCCTCGGGGTTGCGCTGCGATATTTCCCAGTTCTGGCAGTTCTTGCAGTGCAGATTGCACCCGACGGTCGCGATGGAAAAAATGTCCGAGCCAGGCAGAAAATGGAAGAGCGGTTTCTTCTCGACCGGATCGACATGCAGCGAGCACGGATAGCCATACGTGACGGCAAGCAACTTTCCGGAGCGGTTGACGCGAATTCGACATTCTCCGCTCTGGCCGGGAGCAATGACGCATGCTTTTGGGCAGAGTCCGCACTGCACCGTCATGACTGAACCTCGTTGCGAGACTGTGGATCGGGAGCGCCTCGCACCATCGGCACGAATCGAACGGGCATGTCCTTGATCGTTTTTACGTTGCCGGCTTGCATCACCGCCCTTTTCTCTACGCCGATCGTACTCCCTACGCATCCCGTGGCAAGGTAAAATCGCTTGAGAATAGAGCCATTTGCGCTCTTGAATGAGGCAACGGTACCAGCGGGAATGAGACGTCTGATACTTCGTTTACCCCGCGCGAAGGCGTAGACAGCGGAGAGTGGACTGTAGAGAGTGGATAAATTGGAAAATCGACCCCACAAAGCATGTCGGTTTACGGAAGCTTCTCACAATCCCGTTCATCCCGTCCGCAAATCCGTGCACATCTGTGTAATCCGCGGTTCAAATCTTCTAACAGCGCAAAAAGCCTCAAGAGGGCTTTCTTATGGCGATTCAAAGAGGTAAACTGCGTTCAGTACGTTCGAGCATCATGGGAGGCGATGAATGAGAATCACGAAAAGGGTATTTCACGACTTGGCAATTTGGATGGTCTGCTTCGGACTTTCCATAGGGGTTGTTTTTCCATTCTTCGTTACCGGGCTGGGGGTTCCTTCAGAGATTGCGTTCACGCGCGTCTTTTTTGCAGCATGCCTAAGTGCCGGAGCCATTGCGGGGATCATCAATTTCGTGTTGGCGCGCTGGATCGTCGGGGACAGAATCTGCCTGCTCGCCAGCGGGATGCGGCGTGTTGAGAATAAGCTGAAGCAGATGGCGGCTGCGGACGGGGACGTTAGCGGATGCACGCCAGAAGAATGCGCCATTGTCGTCGACTCTGAGGACGAGATCGGAGACAGCGCACGCGCATTCAATCATCTCGTGGGCACACTAGCGTTCGCCATGGAAACCGAGCAAGCCTTCCGGGCCTTCACCAAAATGCTCAGCAGCAACCTGGATCTCAAGACGCTCTCTGAAAACGCACTGAAGATGTTTCTTGAGCATAGTGGGGCAACGGGTGGGGCGGTTCTATATGAGTCGGAAGGCGAACTGAAGGTGGCTGCCAGCCTTGGCGTGAGGGCGCCGGAGGAGTTGCTAACCAACAACCATATTCTGGCCGCTGTCAAGAGCGGGGAAAGCAGTACCATCAGCATTCCCGAGGGCATCCTTCTAGAGGGGGTTCTTGCCAGCTTCACGCCAAAAGAGGTTTGTATTCTGCCCGCGAATTACAAATCTGTGCCTCTGGGGATTGTCGTTTTAGGAACCTCTACATCATTCAGTCCTGAGCATCTGACTCGCATGGAATTGTTCCGCAACGGACTGGGGCTTGCTTTGAACAATGTCTTCACGCATGACAGTCTGAAGCGTCTCGCCGCACTCGATCCTCTAACAGGTGCATACAACCGCCGATTTGGCTTAGGGCGGCTCCAGGAGGAGTTCTCCCGTGCCGTGCGGGCGTCCTCTCCGCTCGGTGTGATGATGCTTGACCTTGACCACTTCAAGAGCGTCAACGACACGTACGGTCATATGGTTGGCGACCGTGTTCTGAAATCTGTTGTCGGATGTGTTCGATCCATACTGCGGGAAGGGGACATTCTGCTGCGCTATGGTGGCGAAGAGTTCATGGCCATCTTCCCGGCGGCCTCAAGCGCGGATCTGCGTGATATGGGAGAGCGCATTCGCAGAAGAGTTGAGGAGACCTCGCTGCTTGTTGGAGACCAAACGATAAGCGTTACCGTGAGCCTTGGGGGCGCATCTTTCCCGGACAACAACTTCGACTCAGTCGAGAAGTTGGTGGAGCTCTCGGACAAGGCGCTCTACCGAGCCAAAGAAAACGGCAGAAACAGAACAGAAGTTGCTGTGGGCTGAACGGGCCAATTCCTTTATCGGCACCCCATTAACCTCGCTTGCACCCAAAGAGCGGGGTGCAAACGACAGGAGTGGCTACTTGGTGATCCATTTTGGCCGAGACGGCCAACCCTACAGCTGAGAAGCGCTTCATACAGAACCCCCTCCCATGTGGCTGAGATACCTCGGCAGGCTCGGTATGACAGAAGACCTATGGAGTTGTCATCCTGAGCGAAGTGCTCGCATCCCGACGAACGTCGCGGACCGAAGGATCT
>JABGOW010000485.1 GCA_018645275.1 Verrucomicrobiota bacterium | reverse complement strand
CCGCAGCTGACAGACATGATGGCCGCGGTTGCGCGCAGCTCATTCAGGTAGGCAAAGCTCCATCCTTGTGTACGCGTTGCCAGGCTTACCACAAGCTCCTGATCTGCTGCGACGAATGCTTGCATGAGGTACTGGTGTCTCAGTTCTTGGTCGGGCAGGTCAAAGTGCCATACACGGTCAAACCGGCTCGGGCGATGGACAAGTGCTGGATCAATGTCCTGAGGGTTATTCGTGCTGGCGAGAACCAGAACGCTCTCCTTTGGGCGCAGACCGTCGAGCATTGAAAGAAACGCGGCACGCGTGAGCTTGCATTCGCTGGTCAACGAATCCAGATCCTCCAGCACCAGAATTCCTGCACCCCTGTTGGAAGCCACACGGAACGCATGTGACACCAGACTCTCGTCGGTATTCTTGTCCGGCGTGAGCATTGTGCCCCGGGCACCAAATTTCCGCCATGCCCTCCTCAGTATATTCCGTGTTGTCATGGTTTTGCCATTGCCCGGAGGCCCCACAAACAGGAAGCCCCGCCGGCGTGGTAGCCCGTAAGCATCAAACAGCTCGGGGTTCCCGAAGAACTGGTCCACCTGCATCTCGATGTCCTCCCGTGCCTGGAGCGGCATAAGAACGTTTTCATCGTCGGTGGAGAGGGTTATGTCATCGCCTGAGCCGATAGCCACGACAGGGACTCCCGGTTCGCGTTCCCTAAACTGCTCGGCGGCCGCATCCGCAAAACGCTCTAGGAGTGTCACATCGTGGGTTGACGCCATGAAGAGTTCACCCACCGTGCCGCGGGACGAAAGATAGGAGAACAGCAGGAAGCTCTGGCCGCCATCTCCTTTCACCCGGATTGTGCCGGTCCAGTAGCGCGCCGGCTTCGACATGCCTGGCTTGACGAAGCAGTAGTCAAGGAGGGGGTAGTCGATTGACACACGTTCCCATGACCACACCCCGACCTGGCCCTTGCTGTGCACTGCCACGGGGATCTTCGACATGCCCCAGATGCCCTGATGCCAATGCGGCTCCCAGCACAACCAGCTCTCGATGTTGGGGAATGCGTGGCGCAATAAGCGCTCCGCTTCAACAGATGTCAGCCCGTTTCTCGGGATCGCACTCATGTCGCAAAACTCACCTTCACTCGTGTCCATCGTGTTCCTCCTGTTTCTTGTTTTGCGGCTATTCTAGGGTAGCTGACAGACATACGGTGTCTGTCAGATAAAAGAAGTGAAATTATCTGCGCATCTTCTGTTGACCGTCCGGGTGTAAAGGAGTGGCTACCCCGAGTTCGCGCCAGCTAAATCGCGTCCAGGTATAGGAAGAGCGTGTCGAGCAGTCGATAGACGGGTAACTCGTATGGTCGCAGTAACAGAGGATCCACGGCGTCACTGCTGATGCGCCGAATCTCATCGATCGTGTCCAGATTGACCGCCGCCCACTTGTCGTAGGCGGTCGTCAGAACATCCAGTGCGACGATCGCACCCACATTCGCTATACCCAGGTAGGATGCAGCACCATCGCTGAAAGGGGCGTAGCGCACCCGGGGTGTACAGTACGGATGATCCACATGGGAGATGTAATGCGCGATATGGGAAAGCAACGGACCGCAGTATTCAAGCGGGATGTCAGCTTTATGGAAGTATTCAAGACAGAAATGAGCTACATGCCCCATAGCCACGATGCTACGGATACGTTCACGATCGTTGGACAGCCGTTCAAGAAAGGTGTCATCGTCAGGGAAGTTCACCAGCCCTGGCTGATGCCATACCTCGTAAAAGAATGAAGGCTCCTCGTAAGCGATCCCGTCCAGAACCGTCCTGTTATAGAATCTCACGTATTCCGGCATACTGCAATGGTGTTGCATGGCGCCCTGGACCCAGTCTTCAAGCGATTCATCCTTGAACGTATGCTCGATCCGGCCAAGGGTCAGCTCCACAAGCGTGCCCCTGTACTGCTGAGTCATATTGCTACACATGGCATTGCCTCTTCTGTCTAGGCGACCTTGAATCCGACGTGGCTATCGCTGACCGATCCGACGTGGTTCTTCCTGCCGCTCTGAAACTGAGCGGCGAGCAGGTCGTAGGCGGCGGAGAGCATGCTCCAGTCTGTTGATGGCATCGACTGTTGAATCGATAGGATAGCGGCTGTCGTTCGCAATTCGTTCAGATAGGCGAAACTCCAGCCTTCCGTGTCCGCGGCGAGCCGTTGAACGTCGGCATCAGGCAATCCGGTGCACATCTTTCTGAGATACTGTACCCGGAGGTCGTGGTCAGGCTGCTCGAACTGCCAGACGCGGTCGAACCGGCTGGGACGATGGGCAAGGGCAGGATCCACGTTACCGGGGTTGTTGGTCGTCGCTATAACCAGCACCCCCTCCGGCGAACTCAACCCGTCGAGTCGGTCAAGCAGGGATGCCTTGGTTATCCTGGTCTCGTTCAGCAGAACGTCGATCTCTTCCAGGATCACTATGCGCTTCTCCGCATCATTACCTCCCATGAATACGTGGTTTAGATCGCTCTCATCAGTATCCTTCGTCGGCAAAAGCGCGATGATGCGGGGCTTGTGCGCCGACCAAGCGCGCCGGACCAGCTCACGCACCATCATGGTCTTCCCGTTGCCGGGAGGCCCAACAAAGAGGAACCCCCGCCGGCAGAGAATACCGCGCTTTCTGTATTCATCGGCACCGTTCAAGAACGAATCGAGCTGGCTCTCTATATCGCTCCGCATGCCAGCGGGCAGAACAAGATCCTCCTGTTTGGCGGGCTCCAGTTTAATGTCCCGACCCCCAAATACGTCTATCGTGATCCTGTCCTGTATGGGGTAGAAATGCCGCCACAGATCCCCCGCAAAGGCGCGCAACACCTTGCGATTGTCGGTGGATGAGATATATAGGCTCCCGATAGTGCCTCTGCTGCTCAGGAAGGAAAACAAGAGGAATTGTTCGCCCGACTGCCCCTTGACCTCAATCAACCCCACCCATCGTGCATCGAGACACCCCTTTATATCCGAGTCGAGCCAATAGGAGCTCTGCGGATATGATGTCTTGACCAGTTTCCAGGACCACGGGCCTATCTTGCCCCGCTTCTGGACGCCAACCGGTATCCGCGCCAGGCCGAACCATTCATCCCCGTACCTCGGGCACCAGCAAGTCCATGTCTTTACCTCCGGGCATTGGCCGTTCAGGTAATAGACGGCGTCTACAGAAGTCATGCCTTCGCGGGGCATGGGTGAGTTCTCCGTGAATTCGTTTAGCGATCCATGGTCCATATGTCGGCCCTTCTCCCTGCCAAAGATTGGTCTTTCCGTTCATCAACACGGGCGTATACTACGACAGGTGGACGGACATATACTGTCTGTCACATCGAAAGAGCCTCTTTTTT
>JABGOW010000484.1 GCA_018645275.1 Verrucomicrobiota bacterium | reverse complement strand
GAACGAGACCTATTCAACCGGGTATTTTGAAACGATTAACTTCACTCATGGCACCCATAACTTCGAGCAACCGGAACTCCATGATTTTTATCACATGGCTCAATGGGAATACTTTCGGCAGCTTGCGCGGGAATACCGCAAGAACGCAAAGAATCTCTTCATTGCCAAACCGAGTCACGAGAACGAAGTGGTTTCCGGACAGGCCTCAATCGGTGATTACAACCTCAGCAACATCAGGGGCTTCTATCGCTACCTGCTCGCGCTATATGGAAGCCTTGATAATATAGACAAACAGTTCGGGACACCCTATACCGACACGTTCTTCGATCCTCCCCGCAATTTCATGCGAGGGAAGTGGGATCGTTATGCTGATGACAATGAACTGTTTCAGGAGTGGATAGAGTACCAGCGTATCACAGTCTACCGGCGTGTTGGCGAAGCGCTTCTGGGGGTTGTTGCTGCGGGCATTCCGCCACAACTTGCACGAACTCACCAGATCCCGAATTATGCTTCCGGCGGCACGGTCGGTCGCGGCGGTACGTCCAGTAGAATCACCCCGGTGGATTGGTTTCTGACTGCCGGAACAGGGTTTGGCTTTACCCGCTACGGCCTCTGGTTTGAGAACAGGCCGAATATGGCGCAGGGATCCTGGTCGAGTGGTTTTGATGATACCTTTAACGGAGAGTTTGCCAACAAGGCGGAAACCGCCGATGCCGAGAAGGGCTGGGAGCAGCTGAAGTATAGTGTCGAGAATGGCATGAAAGGCGCACTGGTCATGTCCTGGCCTGATGAGGGGCTTGCCGCGGGTTACAACGAAACCCAATATGCGGCGATGCAGCGTCTTCACAAAGAGTACGGCGATAAGCCTTTCCCCGGGTTGGCCGGCGGGGTCAGCTCTGTACGCGGATACAGAGGGGAATCCGGCACCTATGATATCGCGGCTCTCGGGTGTACCGATAAGAACACCGGTTTGCTGAAAAGCATTAAAGCCGACGGAAGTTTCGAAGGAACCGTCTACGTTGTGCCATTTCATTCCCATGTGGATATCACGCTTCTCGCAGATAAAGGAAAGCAGGGCGTGGGGCTGAAGCCGGTGTCCCTCGGTGAGCCCATAAACGTACGCCAGGGCTGTGCAGTGGAGATCGCGTTCAACTTAGCCGCTGGTCAATCTGTCGATGAGCTTGATCTGCTTCTGTACCACAAGAATATCGAGCTGAAGGGACAGGCGATTGTGCTGAATAACCTCAAGGGCGGCAGGAATGTCAGGGTAACTTACAAATTCCCGGTAATCATGAGCGGGATATCCTTTGCCATCGCCTCGCCAAAAGAAAACGTATCGCTTAAAAACCTTCAGGTCTACCGTCACCAGGACATGGCCGCAAATTTGACTAAGAGTATCCCTCTGGGAGAGCGGCATAAGGGTGGGGTCACTTTTGATGTTATTGAATAGGGAGCGTCACTACTGTCCCAACGTTCTGCAGAGGTTTTTCTCAGTGATATTGCCCCGTTGCTCGTTGCGGGCACTGCGTTTGCTATGAATGATGGGTATGCGGCTGTGAAGGAGCTACTGTTGGATAGGCTTCCCTAGGAGCAAACTGCTACCGTCCGGCCTCATCGGTCCAGTTCGGATCACGACCAGCGAACAGTGATTTTCGGTACTCGTGCGGTGAGGTGCCGACTCTCTTGCGAAACTGCCGGGCGAAGTAGTTGCTGTCATTGAAGCCGGTTTGAAAGGTAATCTCCGTGATGTTCAGGCTGGTGTTGCGCAAGAGGTTTTTCGCCCGGCGCAGTCGCAAGTCCAGCAGGTACTGTGTGGGGGCGCGGTCGGTCGCTTGTTTGAATGCACGCAGCAGAGAGCTCTCCGACATTCCGGCGATCCTGGTCAACTGCGCGATGGAGATCGGATCGGCGTAGTGGTCTTCCAAGTAGCCGATGGCTGCGCCGATGCGTAGCAGATCCCTGCTTTCCGGAGTCTGCTCGCCGTCATAACAGCGTGCGAGGAAACTGATGAGCTGCATGAAGAGTGCTGTCGCAGTGAAGATGTATCCGATCTTCCTTTCCCGGGCTTCGAGCTCCAGTTGTTCGGCCAGCACGGCGGCTTGCTCCAACTGGGCTTCGTTGAGCCGCAAACGGCTCGCGAAGCGATGGCGTTGACGGTACTGCGGCTCCAGCGTGAATAGCACGTGATAGCCGGGGATCGACCGCAGATCGCTCTCCGGGAAATTGAGCCGCTTGCTCTCGAACATCAGGTTGATGAGCGAGAGACTATGGGAATCGCGGTAGCCGTGAGCCAACTCGCCCTGGATCACAAACACGTCGCCACGGCTGATGGCATGTTCATCCTCCTCGGTGAAATGGACCGCCTCGCCACCGCGAATGAGCACCAACTCCGAGAAATCGTGCGTATGAAGCTCTTTGGGGCGCTGCGCCGTCCTCCGGTGCACCGCCAGGGGCAGGGCTGGATCCGGAAAGAAATCCCTGATTGGAAAATGCTTAGTCATAGGGAGCATATATAGCGTAAGGCATAGGACATGGCAATACCGCAGAATACCAACTGACGGATGTGTGCTATGATTTGGCGGCAGCATGCTAGCCGTCCACCGCGTACCTGCTATGATTGACGGCATTATGAATACCGACATCAGACCATTTGCACCCGAGTTCGAGGAGTACCTGCGCGACGAATCGCGCCGCACCGGATCCGCCGAACAGATCCTGTTCGCCAGAAACGAAGAGGACATTAGCGACGCACTCCAAGCGTCTTTGCCGCTCACTATCCAGGGCGCGCGCACCGGCATTGCGGCCGGAGCGGTTCCCAATGGGGGACTGATCCTGAACCTCAGCCGCATGAATCACGTCGGCGGCGTTGAAGACGGTCGCATAACCGTTCAACCCGGCGCGCTGCTTGCGGAGATCCGGGAGAAGGTGAAAGACGCGGGTCTTTTCTTTCCTCCCGACCCAACCGAGACCTCGGCCTCCATCGGCGGCATGCTCGCATGCAATGCCTCCGGCGCCATGAGCTATCACTACGGCCCGACACGCAAATGGGTTCACGCCCTGCGTGTGATGCTTCCGGATGGCGATGTCGTGCGTGTCGAGCGGGGAGAGAAAATCGACGGCCTCTCGTTCTCGTTGACCACCGAAGGGGGAAACGAGATCTCCGGTACACTGCCCGAGCTCAAAATGCCCGACGTCAAGAGCGCCGCGGGCTACTTTATTACACCCAACATGGACCTGGTCGACCTGTTCATCGGTATGGAGGGCACGCTCGGGATTATCACGGAAGCTGAGTTGTTGCTGCGGCCTGTTCCCCCCGTACAGCAGGCGCTCTGCGCCTTCTTCCCGAACGAAGAGGCTGCTCTGACGTTTGTGCGCTTCCTGCGCGAAGATCT
>JABGOW010000483.1 GCA_018645275.1 Verrucomicrobiota bacterium | reverse complement strand
AAAAGAAAGGAAGTAATCCTCGAGTTCTTGTCGACTTACATTCTCCAATTCATACACGGGACGGAAGTTGCATCGGAGGAAATCCGGCCAGTGGTTCGAAAACAGGCGAATTCCGTAGTTTTCTGGGTAGTGGAACATGGGTGTTCCGGGGAGTGGTGTGAACACAGTGCTCTCGCCGACTACATCAACGATGCCCGTGCGCAGTAGATGGTTGACACGGGAAAGGTTTCTCTCCATAGTGTTGCGGTTTGTACCTGGCAATCCGAGCAGCCAGTATGCTTCTACCAATATCCCGGAGCAACTTTTGATTGTCTCCGCGGCCCGTACATTGTCTTCCACCGAGAGACTTTTGTGGCATTTCGCCAAGATGGTGTCGGCTGCATCCTCGAAACCCAGCGAAATCTTCACGAAGCCAACTTCCTCCATTTTTCGGATTTGGTCGGAGAAAGTGTGGTTTGCTTTGAGGTCACACGAATAGCGTAGGTGCGGTCCGATTCTGCGCAGGCCCTCAATGATCGTGGCAGTGCGGGCCGGGTTGTCACAGAAGATATTGTCGCTGAAATGGATGATGGTCCCTTGAGTTAGCGCTGTCGCTAGGTAGCGTATCTCCTCAAGCAATGTCTCGACGGGCATTGAGCGAGGCTGTCGCCAGAAGTATCCGTTGCTACAGAATCGGCACCGGTAACGGCATCCCCGCGTGCCCTGCAGGTTGAAGTTGTAGCTGTCCAGGCTGTCTGGGAGAAGCGAATAGTCGGGTGAAGGAATCTCCTCTGGACGGAGCGGTTGGGGAAGGGCTGTGCGCTCTAATCGGCCATTTCTTCTGTATGTCACACCCGGAACCCGATACCATGGCGTTCCGTTTAGGATTTCGAGGAGGGGGATTTCTCCCTCACCCCTCACGATAATATCTAGCGAGGGGCATATCTCTAGGGACTCATGGTCGAGGGCGGAGACGTGATAGCCGCCAGTGAGAACGGGAACATCAGAGCGATAAGCTTTGACCTGAGAGGCCACCTCCCGCACCCGGTCGAAGTACGCTGTGTTGTTCCCAGTTATGCATACCACATCAGCCCGGCGTATTCCCTCCTTTAGTGAGGCTTCCGGAGCATTATTGGGAAGATATTCGCTCCGGTGACCACCTGTGTCGCGAACGTAGGCTGCGAGGCTAAGAAGCCCTCGAGAGAACTGCTTTCGGCCTCGCTGGAGGGGTTTCTGCACCCCGAGTTGGAGGTTGATACAGTCCTGCGCCAAGCGCCGCCTTTGGATCACCTTTCCCGCGCGACCGCCGGGTTTCTCTTCGAAGACCGGAATATCGATTAGCAGGGTGTACGCCATGTGTTGTGCGCCTCGTGTTCGGTCATATCGGTACGGCCTCGCGATTGCCATTTGGATTTTTAGATTGACAGATAATCGCCTTGGGCGGTTCCTGTCTTCCACTGCTCCCAAAGCAACCAAGCTTCGTGCCGAGAGAAGGAACGTCGTGTCTTATCCAATGCTCCTTTTCCTCATAGTGACGAAAACAGCGAGCAAAAAGGCTGCAAGAGCTGCAGGATGCCTCCGTTTGTCAGGGGCCCGCATAGCATCTAGTTCATGGCGCGACAGGCCTTCCAAGGGGGAGCATGTTCCTGGCGCACTACAATCGAATTGTTGCCCGTTGCCCGAAATGTCAACGGGTCCACGGCAGGTCTTTTTGGGAGGCATCGTATTGGACGGCTCAAATGCTGGCAAGTCAATGATGCATCCCTGGCCGCCCAGCTGGCCAGAACATCGGGAGCCGTGTTCCAGCCAAAAACCCCGAGGGGGCTGACACGCATCAAGGCGCCATTGGCCCGGCTCCCCCTGTTGCCAGCTCGTCGAGCAGCCTACGCCACACCTCTGTCTTTGCCGAAATCCGCCGCCGCCGAGTGCCTTCATCAGGGCACCCGGAAACCCAAAGATGGCATCGTCCTCACTGAGGTCATTGTTGGTTTGGGCAAGGGCCATATTGCGCAGATTCATATTTCGGATATCGGTACCGATTCTTCGGTTATGTGTAGTTGGCTGGAGCGATTACCAACGCTGGCCTTTGACTTGCGTACACTAGCCGTAGCCATCACCAGGTCATCCATGCAAACGGTCGCCTCAACCCCATGCCGGCTCAAAGCAGACGTAGCTGCTTGAATGATGGCATTCACCATATCGCCACCGGCCAACCCCTCTGATATCGCCACCAGCTTCGCGAAGTCGATGTCATCTGCTGTAGGCATCTGGTCGGGGATGAGGTGCCGCCACAGAGCGTCTCGATTGTCTTCGTCGGGAAGCGGAATATGAACATGGACCAGGATTCTACGAACAAAGGCCGGATCATAATTGGCGGCGAAGTTGCTCGCAAATAGCGAGATTCCGCTGAATTCATCCAGTTCTTTGAGCATTACCGAGCGACTGACGTTGACCCCGTGGTCAGCGCTTTGGGTGACGCTTGACAGGCGTCGTCCCAAAATGGAATCTGCCTCATCAAAAAACAGTGCTGCCCCCTTTTCCTTGGCCAGGGCAAAGACAGCGCTGATGTTCTTGGGCGTCTCTCCTACGTACTTGGATTCAATTTCCGCGTAGTTGACGCAGATCAAAGGGACGTCGAGCTCATGGGCAATGGCTTCGGCGCAGCGCGTTTTCCCCGTGCCAGGAGGGCCATAGAGATTGACACTCGTTCTGCCGCAGTTGGCATCGACCTTTCCCAGTCCCCAGTCCTCGTACAGCACATGATGGAAGCGCACCTTTGTCAGGGCGGCTTTGATCTCTTGTCGAGTGTGGTCGGGAAGAATCACGGAATCAAGGCCCCATCGCGGTTGCTTAAGCTGAAAGGTCGACATTTTTGGTTCCTCACCATTGGAGTTCGTTTGCTCCCCATGGTCTGCAGCGGGTTTGGTGGCAGCACGTGGCCAATTGATAGGCATATGGCAACTCCGTTAAATCTGGTGGACCAGGTGCATGACGTTTTGCCGGTGTTCCCTGCGATATCGAAGGGCCTCCCTGACATCGGCGTCATCGATTTGAGAGATTTCAAGGCGCTCTACGCTGATTCGTTCTGGGGCCTGGTGGCTATGGCGTTTGACAAATAGCTGCGCTTTGGCTTGGGTCCCCATTCGCTCGAACCACACCCAGGCATCCATGATGACCGTCTTTTGCAGACCCCATCGATGGAGCCAGTCGGTGATGGCTTCAACCACCCAATCCCAGACGGCAAGAACAATCAGACTGCCTATTGCCCCAGCTACCAATCCCCAAAAGAGGTACTCGATCATTGGTTTTCCTCTTCCGAAGATGCAAGCCGCCATGGGACGGACACGGGGCCGCCCGTACGCATAAGGATGGAACGCGGTTGGTTGGGGATTTCCGCCCATGGTAGATTGCGAGTCACTGTGGTGCGTTGTGCCGTCTTGTGATCACCGCAGGTCCACACGATGATG
>JABGOW010000573.1:2843-3453 GCA_018645275.1 Verrucomicrobiota bacterium | reverse complement strand
GGGGTGCTGGGAGGCAATCTCCCCCACAGGGGTCTCGAGCGTGATGGTCATTGTGGAGCTCCTGGGGGTGGAAACGATGTTCAATTCAGGTCACGATGAGCAGGCATGGGATGATACAAGATATTATTGTCCATATTGAGGTATTTAGCGGGGGCTCTTCCGAAATCGTTTCTCAAGGGCCAAAAAAGAGGCAAAAAGGAGTTCGAGATATCTAGACATTTCAGTCTGGATTGGATATTGTGCCATTGTTCACAAACTAGATCGCTCGTCGGAGCGAAGAGGAGTGCAGGGACATGGACAGTACAGAACACGCCGTCACAGAGCGGCTCGCATCGCTCCGGGATCCCAAGACAAAAGCAGATTTGATATCAGCCGGACTCGTGACGGATGTCACTGTGGACGATTCAGTCGTTCGCGTTGAGCTCTCAACTCCAGAGGGCGACACGTATCGGCACGACGCGCTTGCGGCTGCGATCAAACGTGAACTCGGCGGCCTTGATGGAGTTGAAGGCGTTCGCGTGAGTTGGCCGAAGGCCTCGACGTGTGGATGCGGAACCACCAATGGCGCCTGCGAAGACCAGGGCTTTTCACTTCCGGTACTCGATCCAGA
>JABGOW010000573.1:0-2833 GCA_018645275.1 Verrucomicrobiota bacterium | reverse complement strand
AGAAACTGCCAGGCTTCATCAAGCGGGCATCGCGGAAGATTCTGGATTCGGCGAGGGTGGCCCTGAGCCGCTCGCTTCACCTGAAATGGACCTACCCAATGAACACTGGGATGGGTGGCCACGCGTTCCGCAGTGGGATGTTGACCCGTCAGACCCCGCTATGACTGGTGGTGAAGAGCACGTTCGGCTTGAGGGCTGGGACTTTGAAATCTGGTGGCAGCAGCATCCTGATCAATTGATGTACGTCGCAATTCAGGCGATGAGTGATGACCCGGTGACACAGGGCCCTGAGCGGAAGCATCCAATCGGCCGCAATGTTGTTGTGAATCTTGTGTATTGCCAAAGACGCGAGTCCGTGGTCGCGGTGTATGGCACCGCCCGTGACTTCCGTCCCTTCATTGAAGCTTTCCGAATCGGCTGTGGTCTTTCTCCACAGCTACAGGAGACCGAGGTATGACTGCTGGATCCCGTTGGTTTCGAGTGGCCGATGAGCCACGCGACTGGGAAGACTTCTATCGTGAGCGATGGTCCTATGACCGAACCGTTCGTACGAGCCATAGCGTCAACTGCTCGGGCTCATGTTCATGGGAAGTTTTCGTCAAGAATGGCCTGATCTGCTGGGAACTCCAGAAGGTTGACTGGCCCCAAATTCGAGACGACACGCCAAGCTATGAGCCTCGAGGATGCCAGCGTGGCATCTCTGCATCTTGGTATCCATATAGCCCAGTTCGTCCGAAGTACCCCTATATCCGTGGCGTCTTGCTTGAGTATTACGAGCAAGAGCGAGCATCCGGCAAGGACCCCGTTGAAGCGTGGGGAAGCATTGTCGAGGATGCCGAGCGAAAGGCGACGTATCGCAACGCTCGTGGTAAGGCTGGATGGAGACGCAGCAGTTGGGATCTCGCAACCGAGATCTGGGCCGCGGCCATCATTTACACCACGAAGAAGTATGGCCCAGACCATCTCGCTTCGTTCTCGCCAATTCCGGCGATGAGCATGGTGAGTTTCCTCGGCGGGCACCGCCTGTGCAACTTGCTCGGCGGAACGATGCTGAGTTTCTACGAGTGGTATCACGATCTTCCGCACATCATGCCCGCAATCTGGGGCGACCAGACTGACGTAGCGGAGGCAGCAGACTGGTATCAGAGCACCTACTGGATCGTCATGGGCTCCAACATGCCCATGACGCGTACTCCCGATGCCCACTTTGCCTCGGAGCATAAGTACAACGGCGGCAAGATCGTAAACCTCGCTCCCGACTACTCAGACATGACAAAGTTCGCTGACCTCTGGGTGCCCGTGCAGCCTGGTACGGATGCAGCATTCATCATGTCTTGCATACATGTCATCCTGCAAGAGTTCCACATCGATCGTCGCGCGTCCTACTTCTACGACTACATCAAGCAATACACCAACCTTCCGTTTGTGGTGCAGCTTGAGAAGCAAGAAGACGGTTCGTATCTCTCTGGCCGCTTCATGCGAGGCAGCGACTTCACTGAATACGCAGGCGAAGAGAATGCGGAATGGAAGATTGTCCAACTTGAACAGGGGACCGATACAGTCAAACTGCCGGTCGGCACGCTTGGGTATCGTTGGGAGGAGCAGAACACAGGACGGTGGAATCTGCAGCAGCAAGACTTCACTGGATCTGAGTTTGATCCCATGCTTTCATGCATGGCCGATGACGGCGGTTTCGAGGAAGTGCAGGTGCAATTCGCCGACTTCACAGACACATTTGACCTCGAACTTGGCACGACGCCTGACAAAGGTCGCAATGCTGTTACGCATCAACGTGGCGTTCCGATCAAGCGTATCCGTAACAAGGATGGCGAAGAAGTTATCGTCACGACCGCTTACGATTTGCTGCTCGCCCAAACGGGTGTCCGCCGCGGATTGTCAGGCGCGTATCCGACCGACTATGACGATGCGTCCCAGACCTTTACGCCCGCTTGGCAGGAACAGGAGACCGGCTGCAGCCGTGATCTCGTACTGCGTGTGGCTCGCGAATGGGCCGACAATGCCGAGAAGACCAAGGGCAAGAGCATGTTCATCACTGGGTCCGGTGTCTTGCACTGGTACCACGGTGGACCGTTGATCCATCGTTCCATGGCCGTCATGGGCATTTTGACCGGTTGCATGGGCCGCAATGGTGGTGGTTTCCATTCCTACGTGGGCACAGAAAAGATCCGTCCATATGCGGCGATCGGCACACTTGGGGGAGCAAGCGACTGGACCCATACGCCCCGACACGCCAACAGCACGTCTTACTTCTACTTCCACACCGATCAATATCGATATGACGGAATGGTTCTTGATCCGATTTGGGCGCCATGGGCCAAACGCTTCCCTGAGAAGGCCGGCAATCATGTGGCTGATGTGGATCTGTTTGCAGTACGGAACGGTTGGCTTCCTTTCTATCCACAGATCGACAAGAAGAATCCGATCGAACTACTCAAGGAGGCTAGGACGGCAGGCGCTGATACGGACGAGAAGGTGGGCACATTTGTTGCTGAGAAGTTCGTGCGGGGTGAGGAGCGATTCGCGCTCGAAGATGTTGACGCCGACGAGAACCATCCAAAGGTTCTGTGGGTCTGGCGTGGCAATCTCATTGGCACGAGTATGCGTGGTCATGAGTATGGACTCAAGCATCTCATGGGAACGCACAACAATGTGCTTGGTGAAGATCGTTCGAAGGGTCTGATCAAGGGCATTGATTGGCACGAAGAAGCGCCAACCGGCAAGCTCGACTTGATGGTGAGCGTCAATCTCCGTATGGATTCAACGGCGAACTATGCCGACATCGTCCTGCCAACCGCCCACTGGTACGAGAAGT
>JABGOW010000351.1 GCA_018645275.1 Verrucomicrobiota bacterium | reverse complement strand
CAGAGCGTACATGCGGTCGGGACCGACAACGCAGCGCATGTCGAAGACCACGTACGAGCAACTCATCTCGTTCCAGATGCACCCTCTGCACCGCTGGGAGAATCAGCCGGCCGAGGGAGCGACCCTCGATGACCTCGACCACGAGGAGATCCTTCGGGCCCGTGAAGAAGCGGTTCGGCATCATAGCATCTCAGCCGGAACCGGGTTGGATGTGGGCGAGGTCCTGGACCGCCTCGGACTGCGAAGGGACGGCGCCGTCACTCAGGGAGCCCTGGCTCTGTTCGGGGCGGGCCGGTGGTCGGATTACCCCCAGTTCTTGCTCAAGATGGGACGCTTCCGGGGGACGCGAATAACCGGGGATATCCTGCACAACCGCCAGGAGCACATGAATGCATTCACCATGATGCGGGAAGGTCTGGCGTTCCTGGAGCGGACTCTGCCTCTGGCATCGCATTTTCCACAGGGGGAAGTCCTCCGGGAGGACCGCCTGGCGGTGCCTTCGGGGGCGCTCCGTGAGATCCTGCTCAACGCCATCATACACCGGGACTACTCGTCGCCGTCCGGATATGTGGCCATTGCGGTGTTCGACGACCGGGTGGAGATTATCAGTTCCGGTCTGCTTCCGCCGGGGATAACGGTCGAGATGTTGTCTGAGCCACATCTGTCGAGCTTGCGGAATCCCAAGATAGCGGGGACCTTCCAGCGTATCGGCGCCATCGAAGCCTGGGGCCGAGGAACGAACCGGGTGATCGACGAGTGCCGCTCGTACGGGCTCGAGCCGCCGAGCTTCAGAGAGCAGTCCGGGATGCTGGTGGTGACATTCCCGGCACAGATCGGTCCGTCCGCTGAAGCGGAACCTGGTGTAGGGGCAGAGTCAGGGGCAGAGTCAGGGGCAGAGTCAGGGGCAGAGTCACGTGAAGACAGGATCCTGGTCCTTCTCTCCGCACAGCCCTTGTCGAAGTCGGAACTGGCCAGCAAGCTTGGCCAGGACAAGGTATCAGGCTCATTGAACAGAACCATTGCTACTCTGCTCAGGAAGGGCCTCATCGTCCGAACGATTCCGGACAAGCCGACCAGCCGACTGCAGAAGTACCGGCTCGCTCATCCCGATTCTTAAGAATTTCTGCTCCGGTCAACGCTCTCTCCACCGATCAGACATCATCGAACGTCTCTGCACCACAAAAGCCGTGGTGCGCCCGCAGATCCCGAAGGCGCCCATCTCGGCCAGCCCGTAGGCGGACTTGCGCCTTCGGCCTTGCTCTGGACGATCGACAGCACGAGGTCTCGCCGCCCCCCTCTTTTCCCCATTTCGAGGCCGATCCGCCAGATCCTCTCTCTGTCTCTCTGAAATCATGAGGTCGCATCGACGACGGCCTCGTGTTTAAAGGCCGTCCCGATCCGTAGTGGCAGCACTAGAATCGGCTCATCTGACCTGCCCCGGGATCTCGCCCGAGTTCGACTTCCGGAAGGATGGGCGGATGTGACTTCGAAATCGGCTCACCGCTCACCCCTGCTGGTTCTGTTTCGTCCGAATCGCGGCAGTGCATGCCGCAGCGACCCGGCCCCCGAAGCGCTGGTCCATGAGGATCACGGTCGACGGTTGTTTGGGCAAGTAAAATGGCGGCGGATGAGTCTTTGCGGATCACGACTACTCGGTGGCGTTCCTTCTCTCCGTTCAGCAGGAATGAACTTCTTGACACGAAGCAGCGAGGGCATTCAGAATGGACTCGTGGCCGAAACGATGACCAAGGCCCAAATAAGCAAGGCCCGCAAATACAGCATGGGGGAGCAAGTGAAATTGCGACATTGCCTGTCTACAATGATTGTCGCTGTCTTCGTTGTGTCAGGTTGCAGCGATGCTGAGGTTGAATACCAAACTACCAGAGTTCCATTGTACCAAGGTGCTGACAATGAGGACGCGACCGAGCCTTCCGTAGAGTTTTCTCTCTCTCCCCAGGAATTGATGTTCCAGCGTCTTCGCGTAATCCATAAGCTTCAGCAGGAGAATTCCGAGGCGATTGTCTCTTCTGCCGGCGAAGCAGTCCTTGCCGAACTGAATGAGTTCCAGTCAGCAACGGGACAGCCTCTGGGTGCAATTGGGGTCGCCTTTGATAGGCGAGGAAATGTCAAGTATCTACATGGCGGACAACTCGGGTTGCTAGTGGATGCAGATGGTAGTACGCCGATGGAAAAGGCTCTATCGTTTGTAGCTGACTGGTCCGATGTCTACCAGTGTCCTGATATCGCACTCGAGCCCCAAGCCAGCCAAGGCTCTTCAACAAACCAGGTCCGCTTTCAGCAGATGATCGGTCCATATCCTGTCTTCGAATCGGATATTGTTCTCACTTTCAACCTGGAAACTCTGCGCCTCAAGTCTGTAGCTGGGACTGTTGTCCCAGTTGCGCTGGCCCCAACTGCTGCTCCCGCTTCCCTGGCCACCTTTCAGGAATGTGATGCGGTTCAGGTTGTCGAGTCAAAGGGGCTGAGCCTTCGAGATGACACCCCTGTTTCGTATGGCATTGCTGATCCCCTTATTCTGAAGGGCGAAGCAGGAACTCCCGAGTTTGCCTGGAAGGTGCCAGTGGAGGCAGAAGGCGGTCTTCCCTATCTCTCGTTTGTCAGTGCGGCCTCAGGCAGCGAAATTGCCAGACTCAAGCAGTACTCGAACAGCGAGCTGCTATCCTAGAAGATCCACTTCTGCCAAGGAGAGACCATGCGCTCGTGCGCGATTGCCCTGCTCAGCACCATGCTCTTGACTCTCGTCGGTTGTTCGGACAGCAAGACAGCCTCCGAAGTCCCTGATGGGGGTCTCGTCGACGGAGGGAAAGAGGACCTCTGTGCCGATTCGCCCTGTCAGAACGGCGGAATGTGCTCGGTCCAAGGAGAGACGATCAGTTGCGAATGTGTGGACGGATTTGAAGGTGGATCGTGTGAGACGAATACCGACGATTGCGCCGACGACCCCTGCCAACACGACGGCACGTGCATCGACGGTGTTGGGACGTTCGCCTGCGAGTGTGTGAACGGATTCGAAGGACCTCTCTGCGACAGGCTTACGCCTCCCCCGGCGATTGGCTCGGACTATCCTGTCGTCATCGACTACAGCAAGAACTCTGGGATCATAGCGCCGGTACACGGAGTCAATAGCGGTCCAGTCATCGACAATGACTCGAGTCAGGTGAACCGGTGGGACCTGTATGTCACCTACGACAACGGCGCTGGTCAGGAATTCGCGCTCCTTCACAAGGCGAAACGGGCCGACTTCACCATCAATACGAACCGATACCTCGAGGCGAACATTCCTCAGGTGCGGCTTCACGGTACGACCCAAACAGACATGACTCATATCTGGAAGCCCAACCAAAGTGGTGGAGCACAACGTTATATTCAACCCGGAGCGACCATTCCAGGCACCAATATCGAATTCCCGCCCGGAGGGGTCCTGATCAACGCGGGTGATGCCAGGGC
>JABGOW010000368.1 GCA_018645275.1 Verrucomicrobiota bacterium | reverse complement strand
GACATACCGCGCCTACGACATAGTGAAGTGATCCGTTCTTGTCGCCGACATCGTCAACCGTTTTTCCCGCTCTGCATGGAGTGGGCTAGTTCCCGCCGCCCTGCTCTGCTTCCTGAGCAACGTCGTCTTCCTCTGGGAAAGAAGGGGCGGGAGCCCCATGTTGCATCGCCCTGTTGCCGTCGTGGCCCTCGCGATGTCGGGCCTCTGGCTGGCGTTCTGCTGCCTTGCACTCATCCTGGGAGCGCTCGTCATGAGTTCGTCCGACTAGCCCTGGCGGTCGGGGGGAACGACGCCTGTCCCTGGAGAGGCTATCTTTCCCTAAGAGAGTTCAAACTCGCAGTCATCTATGTAGAAGATCCCCTTGCCTTTACTGCCTGAGCTGAACAGCGTGATCGCACAAGAACAGTACCTTGCGCCCGGTGGCGCCTTACCCTCAACCGCAAAGCGCTGCCATTCGCTGTCAGACAAGCCAACTCCCCAACTACCACTCTCTACACGGCTGATCTCCGGCCCTCTCCTACCACGCCACTGTAGAGATAAAGACCCGTGGCTCTTCCCAGTCAATGCTTCCTCTCCCGACCCATTGATCAAGTAGGCGCTGAGACGATACGTCTTACCTTCTTCCACCGGAACTCTCTGAACAAACCCGTAGTACGGGTCGCCCTTCCGGCATTTCAGGAAGAGAGAGCGCTCGCCGCTGCGCTTCTTCCTGTCGGTCAATCCCGCAATCACCGCCGGACCTTCTGGAAAATACCACAGGCGCCACAGATCCGGCAAGGGCTCGCTGGCATTCCCCTTTGCCGAATCCTGATCCTCAAATCCCCCATTGGACAAAAGCGACCTGGCATTGAACTCGGCAACATTGATCCGATTTCCCTCAGCATACCCACTATTGCGATTAAGGGTCGCAAGGCCACTTTGGCTAGGAATCAGCCGGCTGTCCCACGCATCAAACAGATCCTGTAACTGCTGTGCACGTTCGGGCTCCACATCGACCAAGTCCTTCCATTCGCCCGGATCATCAGCAATGTTGAACAGTTGAATTGTCCGGGAACTCTGGGATCCGCTAATGGGATTGAAACAAAGCTTCCAATCACCTTTCCGGATCGCATAGTTTTCTTGACGCCTCCAATACAGCACATCATGAGGCTTCTCATCCGCAGACTTCCTTCCTGTCAAATAAGGCAGAAGGTCCACACCATCAAAGTCCAGACCTTCATAGGGCCGGCTAACGCCGGCCAGGGACATAACAGTAGGAGCAACATCCAGGTTAACAACAGGATGCTCATATTTCTTGCCGGCAGGCAAGACTCCCGGCCAATAGGCAATAAAGGGGACGCGGGTTCCGCCCTCGTAAACGTCTCCTTTGAATCCCTTGAACGGACCAGGGCTGGACATGGTCGTTTCTCCACGATCCTTATATAATGGCGGTTTTCTTCCCTGTATGTTCGGTGTACCGTTATCACTCATAAAAACAACAAGGGTATCCTCTTCCACGCCCTTCCTTTTCAACGCGTCCACTACGGCACCAACTCCATCATCCATAGCCAGCGTCATCCCCGCAAACAACTTGCGTTCATCGTCGTGAGAATCCAAGTTCTGCACCCGATCCATGTATACCTGCGGCACTTGCCATGGAGCATGCACGGCATAGTGGGCAAGATAGACAAAGAACGGCTTATCATCGTCAGCTCTCTCGATAAAGGACACCGTCTCCTTTGTGAGCATTTCGGTCAGATAGCCGCCGGAATCCTGAATATCCGGTTCGATAGCAGTGTTCCGCATGATCGGGCTATCCCATTTCCTGAGGTCTTCAGGATCAGTACTTGATTTATAGTAATCGTGCGACCCCCAGAGACTCCCGTAAAAGAAGTCAACGCCCCTTCGATTCGGTCTGAATTCCTCGCCCTCTCCGGCTACACCCCACTTTCCTATTGATGCTGTCTGATATCCCTCCTTTCTGAGCATCTCAAATATCATTGGCTGGCTCGTTGGAATACCGCCCTTTCCACAGTTTGTGTCCATTCCTAAGCGCTGCTGGTATACACCTGTCAACACCCCTACTCTGGAAGGCATGCAAATGGAGGAAGAAACATAGCCCTGACCAAACTCGACCCCTCCTTCGGCCAGAGCATCAATATTGGGAGTCGCGATGTCTTTGAACCCGTGATAGCCAACATCTCCCCAACCCATATCATCTGCATATATGACAACAATATTGGGTCTGCTGCCCTCTGCTGATAAAGCACTATTCAACGTCCGACAGCCTGGAACCATTGTCGCGGCAGCTGAAAGGCCCAGAGCATTCAAGAAATCGCGTCTTTTCATTATTGTCTCACGCTAGATGTGGCATTGGGGGCACGCCTACGCATTCGACTTTGCGGGGTGCCCGAAGGCAGGGCTCATGGCTGTTCTCGGGGGTTGCTCGGGAGTCTCGGGCAACTCGGGTGGGTTGGCTCGGACACTGGCGCATGGGACTTCCTTTCTGGGTCATGCTTGCCAACGCAGTGACCCTACTTCCTGGCGAGTGACCAGTCAAGCTCGAGGGCTCGACGCTGGCGAGCGAGGAAGGGATCTGCTGGGCAGAGGAACCAGCCAGACCGCTTGAGAACAGTGAGGAGCTTCGGTTGCCGGTCTGTCCCGCCGCGCGCCGGGCGGGAGCGGCGGTTTCATCAGGATTTGACGATCGCCGACGTTACTGCCGGGATGATGAGATCGCCCACCGCATACACTGGCGCGTACATCCGTCGGTTGGCCTTGCCGGTTGTCACCACCACCAGATTCAGGTCTGGGACGACCGCGATGAGCGCGCCGCTCCCGCCCTGTGCTCTGTAGGTAGCGTGGCCGGCCGAGTTGCCAATCCACCAGAGATAGCCATAGCCGGTCCCCGGGTTCGTCCACGAGTCCGACACCCATGCCTGCGGCACAACCTGGACGCCATGCCAGCGGCCGCGATTCAGGTACAGCAAACCGAGTTTCGCCATGTCCCGCGGACGTAGCCGCAGTCCCCAACTCAGCAGATGCAGTCCGCGAGGGTCCATGTCCCATTCTTTGCGGGAAATGCCCAGAGGTCGGAAGAGCGACTCCTCGGCGAAAGCCAACGCGCCGTTGGGTGTTATCCCGTCCAGGACAGCTGTGAGTAACCACGCGCAGGCACCGTTGTAGGTGAACACAGTCCCGGGAGTGTCTGCCACCGGGTGGCTCAGCATGAACTCAAGGGGATCCCTGCTTCGCCACAGTCGCGTGAACATCGGTTCGTGACCGCCCCGGCTGTGCGGCCAGTGAAAGCCGGCGGTGTTGTTCAGCAAGTGCCGGAGGGTGATCGTCCGCGTCAGTGGGTCCGCGTTCTGGACGGGCACGTCGGGAAAGCAGTCAACGTCCAGAATTGCCTGTCCCCAGTCTTCCTTACGGCACCAACCGCGTCGAACCACTATTGGTCGCTCAGCAGGTAGAGCCGGAAGTTGTTGGCGGGGATGGT
>JABGOW010000480.1 GCA_018645275.1 Verrucomicrobiota bacterium | reverse complement strand
GGCCTGGCTTATTGAGGCCAAGGCACACAGCGCCAGGCTGACAAGCCCAACGTTCCTCAGCAATGAGCCGAGCTGACCGCATGAAGCGGTGGCAGAGTTGCGAGTACGAGTCGTCATTGTTTTCCCCTTTCAGCGGGACACCTGTCCCACGTAGTGGTTACATCGCTGCTACAGATTCTACGGCTACCAGACGAGACCCGCGGCAATCGGGATTTCCTACTGGTAAGACAATTATCTCAAAATGGAAGCCCTATTGCCCATGGATAAATCCTCGATTTAGATGTACTTATTTGCAGGCGACAATTTGTGTAATAGGCGTGATCTGGACGAGAATCAGGGGGAATATGTCAATGGGGAGTGGTAACGGGAGGATCACCCTCGGTCTTGGGCGAATCCGTCGCCCCATGGACTTCTAAGGACTCGCACGCTGCGTGTGCAGCTTGTCGACATGCCGGTTTGGTGGGAATGGTTGGAGCTAGAGTGGTTTCAGAAAAGCCGGAGGCTTTCCAGCCATTAGCCGGTGGTTACGTGAGGCACGAGCGTCACCACCGGACTGGAATGAATGAATGCATCATCCCGGAGGGATGGCAGCGGCTCCTTTACATGGTGTTACGCGCCGGTGCTGGCATCCCTCCGGGATGCGGTTCGTGGTTTGGGATGTAACCGGTGGTGTCGCTACGCTCAACCACCGGCTAATAGCTGGCATCCCTCTGGGATGGCTCGACATAGGGAACCGAAACAACAACGTCCTAGCCCTGAAAGGGCGAGATATAGCGCAGTTACTGATGGTGCGGTCATATATCCCGCCCTTTCAGGGCTACATGTATTTCTGGTTCATCCCCAGGGCGTTGCCCTGGGCTGGTATATCTCGCCCCGTTGGGGCTTATCGGACAAGGTCTATCTACTCTGACCGGATGACGACGTTGTCGATGAAGATTGTGCTTCCCGTGGGGCCAAACCCTGATAATCCGACCCAGGTGGGATGCACAAAGCGTGCGTCGGCATATGGGCTTTGGCAGCGGATGATCCCTCCGTCTGCCGATGTGACGGTCATGTCAAACAGCTTGCTGTCGCGTTGTCCGGCGATCTCAACATGGTACCAGGTGCCAGGCTTGACCGCCCCGATAGGCTTACCGTTTGCCCATGCCGCCCCGCTCTTTATCTGGATATCGCCGAGGGCTGCATAGTGCGCCACGGACTTTCCGTCGCGGGCTATTATGGTGAGGTGTCCAGGATTCTCGGCATCAAACATGGTGTCGAAGGCGATACGGAAGGATCCGGATGCAATGGCGTCCGGGATGGTGATGTCATGTCCCGCCAGCGGCATCCATGGACGTTCGAGCCCCTCCTCCTCAGTCAACACCAGACTGCGGCTTCCCGATGCCGCAGTGGCGTCCGTAATCGAGATGCCTGCCTGCCCGTCTCCCAGCATGGCGGGAGAGTCGCCTTCGAAGTCTTCACTCAATTGGATGGCTATTCCTTCGGTCTTCCGGCTGAGTTCTTCAAAACGGGTCTTGAAATCCATCGGCTCGCCCGCCTCTGGCTCCGGATAGCCGGCAAAAACCGCTGCCGCGCTGAGAGGCTTCTCCTCATCTTTCAGCTTTGGGGCGTCGATCTTCGGATAGACCACGAGGAAACTGTTCTCGTCAATCAGGTTGACGAAGTAGTGGGTGGCTCCGTCAGGCAATGTGGCTACGGCCCGGTTGTTGCCTTCTATCGCCATGGTCACCTGCCGCCACTTCTCATGTGCGCCACCACCCGTGAGCGTATAGAAGAGGTCGGCATTCACGACCTTTGCGCCGCGATCCTGATAGCTCACCACAACCTGACGTCCGCTCTGCTTGTGGGACAGGATCCTTGGCGCGGTTTCTTTGCCCGCCATCTGGCCGGGCCAGTCCGGGTTCCAGTGGCCATAGCGGCCACCCATGGCGGCGATCAGTTCTGTCCGCTGCGCTTCCAGTTCTTTGGCCTTCTCCGGCATCTCCTGCGCAAGATTGTGCTGCTCTTCGATGTCGCCCCGGATCTGTTTTCCGTTTTCCGTGCGATAGAGGCGGTACAGCTCCAAGGCCTGCGGCCCCGGTCCGGTGCTTCGGCGCAGCTTGAAATCACCAACGCGGATGCTGGTGGTGCCCTCCATCTGCGGGAAGTGCCAAACCATCGTGTCGCGTGCGTTGCCCTGTGCATCACGGACGAGGGCAGGATCGGTGGGGTCACCAGTCAGCAGCGGCACCAGGTCACATCCGTCGAAGACCGTATTCTTGGGCATCTTCGCGCCGATCCACGACAGAATGGTTGGGTAGAAATCGAGCCCGTTTGCCATGACATCAGTCTGTACGCCCGCCGGGATACCGGGGCCTGTAATGATCAGCGGTACTCGAGTACCGCCTTCCTTCGTCGAAATCTTCCCCCGGTCAAGTGGTGCATTTTCCGTGTAGCGGTCTTCGGGCCTGTTCTCCATGCCGCCGTTATCGGAGGTAAAGATGATGTACGTATTCTCAACGAGCTTATGGCCGGGCCAGCGGGGATCGTCGGTGGTTTCCAGGTAGTTGAAAACCTGTCCGAGATAATAGTCCAGTTGCTCGACCATGGCGCAGTAGAACGGGTTGGTCTGGCCTTCCATCGGCCATGTGTCCTTGTGCTCCGGCTTCAACTCCACGCCTAGCTTCTTGACGTATTTCTGCAGGAGCTGCTCGCTCTTCATGGAGATCGGTCCGTGTACGAGCCAGGTCGCGTAGTAGAGGAAGAACGGCTGATCTTTGTTTGCGGCAATGAAGTCCATGGCCACATGTTGCGGCACGTCGTAGGGGAAGCCGTTCTCATCGAGCCGGAACGGGTCTTTGGGATCACGTGTCGCGAATCCGGTGAGCCGGTTCGGCATGCCGCCCTGTACGCCGCGGTGCTGCACCGTACTATCAAACCCAATGTCCTGCGGCTGTGGCGAGAAATGCCATTTGCCGCTATGCCCGGTGACGTATCCCTCGGTCTTCAGGGCTGCCGCCAGCGAAGCGGTCGAGTCTGGAAAGTGGTCACCGGTCCATGGCGATGTTCGCCCGGCCTGCGGTTTCCAGAAATGGGGTGGGGTGCCCCCTGAGACACTGGTGACACCACTCCGGGCAGGGTGTAGCCCGCTGAGGATTGCGACACGTGACGGCGCACAGACCGGCGCGGGGGAGTATGCCTGCCAGAACATGACGCCTTTCTTCGCCAAAGCGTCGATATTGGGCGTTTCCATTGGTGACGGCTCATCAATGTCGTAGCACTTCACGTCTTGCCAACCGAGGTCATCGGTCAGGATTAGCACAACATTGGGCTTGCCCGCCCTGGCGGGCGCTGCGACAGCGGTTGCCGCTACGCATGCCATGATGCCAGCCAATACCGTAAGAAGAGGTGATTTCGAGAACGGTGATTTCATCTTAACTCCTTTGCGTAGAACTAGCGATCGTAATCCACAGAAACAACATCGCAGACCGCCAACCTGT
>JABGOW010000208.1 GCA_018645275.1 Verrucomicrobiota bacterium | reverse complement strand
GCCATCCGAGATTCTGTGGCGGCTTTTGATTGGCGGCATGCTGCCGAAACCGTAGTGAGCATAATGGATAACGGGTAGCCTGCTGATTCATGAGGGCGGTAATGATCGTTGCATTTACGAAAGATTGGGATGACGTGCCAACCTGCACGACCCATGTGCTACGGGAGATGGCAAAGACGATGCCGGTCCTGTGGGTGTCGTCTATCGGAACCCGTAAGCCCAGTGCCGCATCTGGAAAGGACCTCCGGCGTATCGTTGGTCGAATCCGCTCTGGACTGAAGCGTGCCGAATGGAAAGAGAATAGCCTACGTGTTCTGAAGCCGATTCTGATTCCGAAGGCGGAGACGGCCTTTGCCAAATGGCTGAACCGCAAACTCTTTGCCTGGTATGTGAGGCGGGAGAAGAGGGACATGGAACGCGGAGGACAGGGCCCAACGGTCTCCCACTTGAAACCCGAATCCATTGAGTTCTGGTGTTTCGTTCCCAATGCGGTGGATCTGTTGCCTCGCACAAAGGAGGGAAGCGTACCCTGTATCGTTTACTACTGTGCCGACGATTGGGGACAATTCCACAATCTGGATGGTGCCTGGATGGATGCCAAGGAGCGTGAGTTGGTTCAGAGGGCGGATGTGGTGTTGGTGACGTCCCGCTTTCTAGAAAGGAAGCTCTCAGGTTTCAGGTCTCACCCCTCATCCCTCTCCCCCTCTCCTATCCACTACCTTCCGCACGGTGTCGAATATGCGCGCTTTTCGCAGGCCCTCGACAAGTCGCAACCTATCCCCGCCGATGTCGCAGGTCTTCCGAAACCCGTGATAGGCTTCTACGGGAATTTGCACCCGTGGGTTGATCTCGATGTTGTTGCTTTTCTGGCCGCATCCCGCGCACAATGGTCCTTCGTTTTGATCGGCGAGATATACACGAATCTGGACTCGCTTGAATCGCTCCCGAATGTGCATCTGTTGGGGCGGCGGGAGCATTGCGACTTACATACGTATTGCCGGGCCTTTGATGTCGCCATTATTCCGTATGATATGAGCAATCCCCGAATGGAGAGCGTCAATCCCGTGAAGACGAAGGAGTTGCTTGGCGCGGGGTTACCCATTGTTGCCTCTGAGGTGCCGGAACTTCGCAACTATGGTGATGATGTGCTGACATGCGAGGGGAACGACGCTTGGCTTTCGGCCCTGGATCGTCAGGTGGCACGACGGGATCAAACGGCCATCTCCGAGCGTGTGCGCAATGAATCCTGGGAGAATAAGGTGGCGACCATTCGCCGAATCGTGGACGATGGGTAGATCTGAAAGTCGAAAGTCGAAAGTCGAAAGTTGAAATTCGAAATGGGGAAACTGGGGTGTCCATTTGACTGGCGTACCCGCTATATATGTTCTGGTGCAAGGTATCTGTCATCCTGAGCCTGCCGAAGGATCTCTGCTCCAAGCGTAATCCGCTGCACTGGAGATCCTTCGACTCCGCTCAGGATGACAATAGACAATGTCATGTGCAACCGCTAAGCTTACCCCATCTTAACGTCTGCCGTGCACTCCGCCCCGACATGCGTCGGGGTTCAAGCACGCGAATCCAAAGCTCCGACTCCGTCGGAGCACTCCATATGGGAGCAGACGGGTATGGAGTGCGGTGACGCCTTGTCCTGCGAAGCCAGGAGCTTGCGACGGCGAAGCAGGGAGTCACCGCTTTGGGTCCCGCGGAGCGGGGGGGGCCGACAAGGCGTTATATGTGGTATGTACGCCAACCAAGTGAATACGCCAGATGGAGAATTTGAAAAGTGGAAGTTGAAGAACAAGAGAGAGGTGGCGACACGCTAACGGTCAGTGTTGTCATTCCTGCCCACAACTCTGGAGGGACCATCGTTGAGACGCTGGACTCGATCGCGGCTCAAGAGGTCCCTGTGCGCGAGATTGTCGTCGTTGACGATCTGTCAACGGATGACACGGTTGCTGTTGTGGAGCAGTGGCGACGGGATCACCAGAGCCCTGCTCTTGTGCTTGTGAAGCAGGATAAGAACACCGGACCGGCTGGAGCCCGCAATCGCGGAATTGAGGTAGCAACCGGAGAGTGGATTGCTTTTCTGGACGCAGATGATGCTTGGTTACCATCGAAACTCTCCATCCAGCTTGCGCTCGTCAACGCGGATCCCGAAGTCGCGCTTGTCTGCGGTCGGATGGTTCCTCTGGAAGCGTCAGGTGAGGGGGCTCGGATCGAGGATGTGACCGGCGGGAGCGCGAATCCAGAGCCTGTCGGCAGGGCACTCCTGCTGGAGGATTTTGTGTCCCACAACCCGGTTGGCACATCTACCGTTCTGGTGCGCCGGGATGTCCTGGTTGCTGCCGGGGCATTCGATCTGCAGTTCTGCGGACCAGAGGACTATGATCTATGGCTTCGGTTGGTTTCCGGGTACACGTGTCTGGAACTGGGTGTCCCCTTGAGCCGGTATCGCAACACTGTGGGGAGCCTGAGCATGGATGAACGGAAGTTCCTGCCTCAAGTCTTGCGCGTGCTTGCAAAGGCCTTTGGTGAGGGGGGCGCCCTCTATCGGCACCAGGAGTTTCGCCGCCGAGCACACGCAGAGCAGTACAGTTCTGCCTCATGGATGGCCTATAACCGAGGCGCTTGTGGGGCTGCACTGTGGTACTTGCTGCGGTCTTGGTGTTATGATGTGAGGTTCCTTCACAAGGAACAAGATGATCCGTTGTTGCGATTGAAGCTGTTGTTTCGGTATGTGCTGCGAAGGAAACCGGATGCTTCCGCTGCGAGATAGGTCCATATGAGTGTATTTGGTCTAATCGGTTCAGATGTTCGCGCCAAGGCGGAATGGTTGTATGGTACGAGCTCCCGCAGTGCGCTGTTGAAGGCCTGCGTGACGGATGGCACGTTTGCGATGTTTGCTTATCGCTTTATGCAGTGGAGCCACCGCCGCAGGCTGCTTCCCCTTGCAATGCTCTTCAATAAGCTGAACGCATTCTTCGGCCGTTGTGTCATTGGACGAGGAGCCGAGTTTGGTCCAGGTTTTGTTCTCATTCACAGCTACGGGGTGGTCATCAACGGGGCGGTCAAGGGTGGCTGCGATGTTCGGATCGAACACCTCGTTACCATCGGAGCCGAGCGCGATACGTCCCCGGTTCTGGGGGATCGCGTTTTTGTTGGCGCAGGTGCCAAAATCGTGGGCGGCGTTACGATTGGAGACGATGTTAAGATTGGAGCCAACGCCGTTGTGAACAAGAGCATTCCAGACGGCGCGACGGCTGTTGGAATTCCGGCACAAGTGGTGCGAGAGCGTGAAGGCAGCGGAGATCTATGAAAATTGCGATAGCAAGCTCTGGCTTGGGGCATGTGGCCCGTGGAATCGAGACGTGGGCGTTAGATACCGCTAACGCATTGGCGCGCAAGGGGTGTGATGTGACGCTGTTCGCCGCAGGCGTGGTCGAGAGCGAGTGCCCGTGCGTGGCAGTTTCCTGTATTCGTCGTCGTACGCCCCTGAGTGATTGCATCATCAAACTCCTGCCGCGATTCACCTGGCGCTGGGGCCTTCAGAGTGGATATGGCCTTGAGCAGCGCACGTTCTGGCGGCACCTGAGACGTGAGCTCAACGCGGGTCACTATGATGTTCTCCACATTCAGGATCCGATGATTGCAGATCTTTGTCGAAAGGCGCGCAGCGCCGGACATGTGAGTGCCTTGGAGATTCTGGCTCACGGAACCGAAGAGCCTCTTGAGTTTCTTTCGCACTTTGACTATCTCCAGCATCTTGCTCCCTGGCACTTGCAGCAAGCGCTCAAGAATCTTGGGGAGACTGTAGACGACAGGCCGGAGACTTCTGTGCTCACCCCCCAGCCCTCTTCCTCTCAACCCCCACTTCAGGTTTCAGGTTTCCCCCCTCATCCCTCTCCTCCAGGTTTCCCCCCTCATCCCTCTCTTCATCCATTCTGGACGGCAATGCCCAACTTTATCGACACGACGTTGTACAGGCCGGTAAGCGACGTCGAAGAGAAGCGAGCGTTTCGCCGCACCCTCGACATTCCAGAGGATGCGTTTGTGGTTGGGACGGCGGCGGCCATCAAGAAGCACCACAAACGAATCGACTATATGATCCGCGAGTTTGCTGACTATGCTAATCAGCCGGCACGAAAGGACTCCGACGGGCCGGTTGCTTTTCTCGTCATCGCGGGGTCGCGTCAGACGGACACTGCGGAACTACAAGCGCTGGCTGCAAAGCTCTGTCCCGAGAAGATCAAGTTCTTGGTGAATCATCCCCATGAGCAGATGCCGGATCTCCTGAGGTGCTATGATGCATTCGTGCTTACATCGCTCTTTGAGATGATGCCGATCGCCCTGTTGGAAGCCATTGCGACGGGCCTTCCCGTTATCACGAATGATCACCCTGTCCTTGCGTGGATGGGAGGAAGTAGCGGCATTCGCCCGGACATGAGTCAAGAGGGGGCACTGGCTGCCGTGCTCGCGGGCCTGAGTCGGGATCACCTACGGGAACTCGGGAACGCAGCCCGCGAGCATGCGCTTGCCAACTACTCGGAGGGAGCGGTTGTGGCGCAGTACACGGCGTACTACGAGACCATTCTGGCGGGGCATGACAGAGAACCTTAGAAGACTGTCATCCTGAGCCTGTCGAAGGATCTCCATCCCTGTTCTCTCGCAAGAACTGGGAAATCTCAAAACCCCCATTTCAATTGACAATCGCGCGGTGGGCACAGAGGATTTGGGAATGCGGACGTTGGAAACAGATTATCTGGTGATTGGGAGCGGCATCGGCGGTTTGATGTCGGCGCTTCACCTTAGCCGCTTGGGGCGGGTTTTGGTGGTCACCAAGAAGGAACGTAGCGAAAGCAATACGAACTATGCTCAGGGCGGTATTGCCTGCGTGATGACATCAGAGGATAGCATTCAGCGTCATGTCGACGACACGCTGGGGGCGGGCGCCGGGCTCTGTGATGAATCTGTTGTGCGCGATATCGTGAGTGATGGTCCAGCTGCGATCAGCGAGCTCATCGCGATGGGGCTGAACTTCAGCGAGCGCAATGCGGAAGATGGTGGTGGCTATGATCTCGGTCGTGAGGGGGGGCACACAAAGCGCCGCATCCTGCACGCGGGTGACATAACAGGCCGTGAGATTGAGCGTGTGCTTCTAGATCGGGTTGCCGCCACCGCTGGGATTCAGGTCATGGATTGGTGCATGGTCATTGACCTGATCACGACAGGATGGTTGGGAATCGAGGGCGAACACCGCTGTGTTGGGGCCTACGTTCGCATGCAGGCATCCGGAGAGATTGCAGCGATTCGCGCGCCGTACATCGTGCAGGCTACGGGTGGAGGGGGAAAAGTATACCTCTACACCAGCAATCCGGATGTTGCTACTGGTGACGGACTTGCTATGGCATGGCGTGCGGGTATCCCCATCGCGAACATGGAGTTTATTCAATTCCACCCCACCTGTTTGTTTCATCCTGAAGCGAAGTCGTTTCTGGTGAGTGAAGCCGTTCGGGGAGAGGGGGCTGAGCTGGTAAACAGCGCCGGGGACCCCTTTATGATGAACTACGATACGCGTGGATCATTGGCTCCGCGCGATATCGTTGCCCGAGCCATTGACAGTGAGATGAAGGCTTCGGGGCAGAGCTGCGTCTATCTTGATATTCGTGACAAGTCGCGTACGTTTCTGATGGAACGATTTCCGAACATTTTTGCGGCGTGCAAGCGGTACGGTGTCGACATGTCTGCGAACCTCATTCCGGTGGTTCCTGCGGCGCACTACTGCTGTGGCGGAATCAAGGCAGGTGTTGATGGCTCCACACCGTTGCCCGGATTCTATGCGGTTGGTGAGACCGCGTGTACGGGTCTGCATGGGGCCAACCGCCTGGCCAGCAACTCGCTGCTGGAGGCTGTCGTGTGTGCCCGACGGATGGCAAACCAAATTGCGACGCTCAGACCACCAGGGGATTTTCCGACCGTGAGCATTCCCGATTGGGAGTATGGTGAGGCCGTGACCAGTGACGAAGCCGTGGTGGTGGAGCACAATTGGAACGAGGTGCGGACCTGTATGTGGGACTACGTTGGCATCGTGCGTACGGACCGACGCCTGGAACGGGCTTGGAGGCGCATTCGCAACCTGCGTCATGAGATTCATGAGTACTACCTCGATTACCTGGTGACCAGTGACATCCTTGAGCTGCGCAACATTGCCGCCGTCGCAGAGCTGATCGTTCGATCAGCACAGATGCGCAAGGAAAGCCGTGGCCTGCACTACACGCTCGACTACCCCGAGGTCCAGCCTCACTCCGGGAACACGGTCATCGCCGACCCGGCTGGATCGCACATATAGCGATGTGACAGGCCCTGCAACGCCATGGTTATGCGTATTTTTCAGTAGGCATGGCTCTGCAGTGTCCGTTGAAGAACTCGCAGCAACGTCATCCTCCGTCGCCCGTTGGGCTGTGGCGGACGCGTTGGTGAGATGCCTCGACAAGCTCGGCATGACAGAAAATCCAAAAGATCTGTCATCCTGAGCTTACCGACTTGTCCTGCGAAGCTGCCTCAGCGAAGAAGGAAGGATCTCCAATGTGGGATACGCGCGGAATCTGGGGAATGTCTGCATTCCTACTAACTTGATACCAATGGAATGAGGGAATCCCTGATAGATCCGAAAAACAATCAGCGATTCCCCTTGCCATTATCTCGAGATTTGGTATGCTCTTGGACGTTCGAATTGGTCTTTCTCATTATGTGGAGTTCCACGCCCCTTTCAATGGGGTTCTCCCGGACGTTCTCTTTTTAGGGAATGGGGGAGATCAATGGTCGTCATTTCTTGACATCCAGAAGGCTCTGTCCCCGGCGCAATGCCGGAGCAACCTCGACCTAATACTTGGAGCGTCCGGTCGCGTAAGAACACCGTGAACACCGGCATGCTCTCTCTGTAAGGTTAACGATGGAGGAATTCCAACATGAGAAGAATACTCACACTTGTCGCCAGTCTAGCACGTTTTCGTACCGCAGCTAGCCCCATGCTACTTCTTGGCGTGCTCTTTCTTGGGCAGGGGTTGCTTGCCAACAATGCCCATGCGTGGAGCTGGCCGAGCTGCCGAAACTACAATGGCAGCAGTCCAGAACAGCCCTCGACCATCTACTTGGGAGATACAGGTACCTTCGGATGCGACTCGTGGGGCACAGTTGATGGTCACTGGGGCAAGCACCAGGTGTTCATTGATCAAGACAACCTCATTGCGGATGGCAGCTCTGGAAGCTGGTCTTCGCACGATAACGCAGATCACAATCAAGGGACATCTCCCCAATTCACCGCGGTTGGCACGTGGTACTGGGGCATGAAAGTCGAATATACCGATGCCGGTGGCACGACGGGATGGTATTGCAGGGACAATTCTAGCTGGGACAGTATGTACGGCACACCGGATTCCGACCTCACGATTACCGTCAGTGCCCTTGGCGACCCCACTTCGGCCTCGGCTTCGACCGGTGCCGGAACGCCGACAACTGAGATTGATCTGAGCTGGGGGCAGTGGAGCTCCCGGAACGTGATGATCATTCGTCGCAAGGGCTCCGCAGTAGCCTTCACTCCCGTTCAGGGAACCCTCTACTCTGATGGTCAGGACTTGGGCAGCGACACCATCGTGCTGAAGCGATCGCAGGGCGGTGTGGCCCTCACCGATACCGGTCTCGAATCGGATACAACTTATCACTACAAGTTCTATTCCGAGAACTTCAACTACTTCTCAGTCGGCACGACGACGAGTGCAACGACAGACGCGGCTCCTCAACCTGCCGTCACGCACGGTCCGGCGACCCTGACTTATGAAGTGATTCGTGGAGCGTTGCCGCCGACGCAGAGTTTCGCGGTCACGAACAGTGGTGGTGGCATACTGGCCTACACCAACACCCTTTCCTACGGCGCGGGTGCGACGGGATGGCTTACGGTTTCGCGTGATGACTCGACCTTGGCGACATCGCTCTCCGAGTCTACTGTGGTTTCCGTGGTGACGAGCAATCTCACGCAGGGAATCTACTACGCGACGAACACCATCACTGGCAACCAGGCCAACGGCACGAAAACGGTTGCTGTTCAGCTCACCGTGAATGATCCGGATGATCCTACGGTCAGCTCTGGGGCCGTGGATGTGACGCATCCGGCGACACGCATTGATCTGTCGTGGGCGAAGAATGGATCCGGCCACGATGTCATGATTGTGCGGAGTGACGATGCGAGCTTCACCGCGCCGAGTGACGGTGTTGTTTACAACGACACGCAGTCGATCGGTGGTGACCCCGTCATCTTCAAAGGGAGTGCTACGACGCCGATCGAAAATACCGGACTTCTCGAGGGAACGATGTATTACTACAAGTTCTACTCCGAGCACTACGGCTATTACTCGGCAGGCGCTGTGACCAACGTGACAACTGGCATCGCACAGACTCGCAACACGAGTGGGACAGATGTAGAGGATCCCTCCGTGACGGTATACCTCGGCGATACGCACGTTTTCGGGTGTGATAGCTGGGCCAGCCTTGACGGTGCATTCGGGAAATGGCGAGTGGTCATTGATCAGGATGCTGATCTCTCTGACGGTTCTGCTGGTTCGTATATCGGGCATCTGGAGGTTGAACACAAGACAAACACATCGGCCCGGTTCACGGATACCGGTACATGGTACTGGGGCATGCAAGTTGAGTATGGCGGAACACATGGCGATGCACATTGGTATGTTTCCGACAATGGTTCTTGGGGTGACATGGCTACGACACCGACATCATCGTTGACAGTAGATGTCCAGGCGCTGCCGCTTGTGACAGGGCAATCGGCCACAACGAACACAGTGAATCCAACCAATGAGGTCGATCTCGCGTGGACGCCGACGGCGACACCGACGACAGGTAATTATCAGGTCATGATTGTGCGCAAGGCCGGGTCTGCACCGTCTGCACCCGCGCAGGGAACAACCTATAGTGTGAATGATTCGTGCGGAGGCGGTACCGTGATTTACAAAGGCTTCGCCTCGTCGTTCACCGACACCAGCTTGAGTGCGGGGACGGCATATCACTACGCCTTCTACTCCGAGAACTTCAGCTACTACGCGGCGAGTGCTGCGGCGAGTGAGACCACGGCGGGAAGCGGTGGCCCATTCGTTCCAACGGGAACCATCTTCAAGTTTCAATAGCGTGCGGACCTGAATCTCTGATTCGCCCTTCCCAGCACCCATCTGCTTCTCCCTCGGGGGGAGTGGGTGGGTGTGTTTTTTTTGCAGATAAAAAGCTGCTTACCTCTATTGACGACCTTCACGTTTCGCGCTACAGTCCTCACCAGTGAACGGTTGTTCGCAACGGGCGAGCGCTTGCTGTGCGTCTTCCTGGAGTGCTGATGTTGGTTTTTTTTGGCATCTCTGCAATGAAGGCGATCACGGCTGTAAAACCACCGCCGGCATGACCGGCCAACAAGGAGGAAGAGGGCATGGCAGCGAAGAAACCAGTGGCGAAGAAAAAGGCACCTGCGAAAAAGGCTGTCGCTAAGAAGGCTCCCGCGAAGAAGAAGGCCGTAGCGAAGAAGAAGGCCCCCGCGAAGAAGAAGGCTGTTGCTAAGAAGAAGGCTCCAGCTAAGAAGGCTGTTGCTAAGAAGGCCCCCGCAAAGAAGAAAGCTGTTGCGAAGAAGAAGGCTCCCGCGAAGAAGGCTGTTGCGAAGAAGGCACCAGTGAAGAAGGCTGTTGCGAAGAAGAAGGCACCAGCTAAGAAGAAAGCTGTTGCGAAGAAGAAGGCTCCCGCGAAGAAGAAGGCCGTAGCGAAGAAGGCAGTAGCGAAGAAAGCTCCTGCGAAGAAAAAGGCTCCTGCCAAGAAAAAGGCTCCTGCGAAGCGGAAGGCTGCCAAGAAGTAGCGTGATTGTTGAGAGGGGCGGTGGGCATATGCCTGCCGCCCCTTCTTTTTTTGCCTACGATTGGCGTTGTTGGTTCGCATCCTCCACGAAACGAAGTATGATTTCGCGTAACGGAATGTGATGAGATGCGGCCGCTCGTTCAAGCAAAGTGCGATTCTCGGGATGCAGAGTGACCGAGCTCGTCAACGCCCTACACCTCTAGCAACTGATCTACAATCCCAAGTTGCTGCGCCTCTCGCAACCAGCGTAGCTCCCGCCGTCGCATGGTGCGTCGCTGGGCTTCGGTGTCGTCGAGGCCCCCCGTGAGATGATCGCACCCGTGAGCGAGATACAGGGCCAACTCACGCGAGGGGGACCACCCCCGTCGCCGGGTACAGTGAGTCGCGAGATCTACGTTGATGAAGATCTCCGCTGTTGTGCAGTGTTCTATGCCCGGGATAGGGTCATAGCGCAAAGCAATGACATCCGTGACTTCTGAACGCGAGAAGACCTGATCCTTGATCGAGGCAATCTGGTCATCATCTGTGAGTATGACAACAATCTCGCCCCAGTCAGTCTCGCTATCCAGCGTGTGAGCTCGATTCATCAGCCACTCCGTTAGCACCGCGATGTTCTGGGCGTTCACGGGGTGGTGTTTTTGACTGTTGTTTATCTTTGCTTTCATCTCTGGGGTAGGGAACGCGGCCGTGGAGCATGGTCGTGAGGGTGAATACGAAAGCTCGACGGACCGAATTCAACTCCTTCATGGTCAGTTCGCAGGCGTCAAGCTGCCCGTCGTCAAGACGCATTCTCACAATATCACTGACAAGCCCCTCAATGTGTCCAGGGGTCGTCTTCTCGAGCGAGCGTGATGCCGCTTCCACCGCATCGGCCAGGCAGATAATCGCGGACTCTCGTGTCGAGGGTCTGGGGCCCTGATACCGGAAAGCGCCTTCATCAACCTTGGGGCTCCCCGAGCCGCTGTCGGTGGACTCCATCTCGAATTCAAGTTGGGATTTGGCCTTTTGGTGGAAGTACATGAGCATGCTGGATCCATGATGTTCACGGATGGCACGCAGGACGGGTTCCGGGAGTTTGTTCAACATCGCCAGGCTGAGCCCCTCTTTGACATGTGCTGTAATCACAAGTGTGCTCATGCTGGGGGGCAGGTCGTCATGCGGGTTCTGCTGCATATGGATGTTCTCAGCAAAGAAGTTGGGTTTCGTCAGCTTCCCGATATCGTGGAAGTACGAGCAGACCCGAGCTTCGAGAGAGTTGGCCTCGATCGCTTCGGCTGCCGCCTGTGCGAGGTTCGCAACCACGAGGCTGTGGTGATAAGTCCCCGGGGCTTCCAGTGCCAGTCGCTGTAGAAGCGGGTGCCCGAGATCGGAGAATTCCAGAAGTGTGATGTCGGTGGTGATTGCGAAGACGCTTTCGAAGAGCGGGAGAATCAGCAAGGCGATAACAGCGGAGAGGAGACCTCCAACGAGTGATGCCGTGGCGCGGTGAACAACACACATGACATCGGGGCTGTCCCAGTCCAGCAATGTGACCCCAAGGAGGCAAATGATCTGGGCCAGTCCCACAACCAGCGAGAGCTTCACGACTTTGGTTCGTGTGCGAACGCGGCGGGTGGAGTGCGACGCAACGGTTGTTGCGACCATTCCCGTGATGAACACGGAGAGACTACGATCCCAGTAAAGGGCGATCACGAGACTGGTCCACATCCCAGCGGCCAGCCCCGCTCTTCCTCCGATGAGAATGGTTGTCAGCAGTGGCACGAGCGCAAACGGAATCAAGAACTGTGCCGTCTCAATCGGAATCAGATTGAGGCTCTGCGCGGTGTATTGAACCAGTGCAGCGATGCCAGCCCCCAGCAACGCAATCAGCCCGAGGAGCATGACGCGCGAGTTCCGCCGTATGTATTTCGGACAGACGATGTTGAGAAACAGTGCACCACAGAAAAGGCCCACCAGCATGAACACAGCATCGCTGACCAGGGGCAGTAGGAACGCCGGTGTTGCGTCTTGGCTCAGCACGTACCGGGTACGCAGACCGAAACTGCTGAGGGCCCAAACGAGGGTCGCAATGGTAAATCCGATTACCGGGCTGTCAAGAATCCGCCCCCTGGGCGCATTACTACGTCCTGCGTTCTTGTGGCGCTCTTTGGTCTTTCGCGTTCGTTCTTTGGACACGAGTCTGTCCATGTGACCTCCTTGATTCAGCGTCGAGAGTATCGCACGGCCTCATGGGAGGGAAAAGGGTAAAAAAGGGCGAGCCGAGATTTCCGCGCTTGCTGCAATCTGGGGTCTGCGAGTATGGTGTCGGAATGGCTACCCCATCTATTTACCTCATCTATGGCAATGACGAGTACCTTGTATCTGCAAAGGCGAAGCAGATCGTGGCCGCGCTGGTTCCAGAGGCTGAGCACATGCTCAAGCTGGATATCGTCGATGGTGCAGTCGATACGGTGGATGCAGCCGTGAGTGCGATAGGGGCTTGCCTGGCTTCAATCCAATCGCTTGGGTTATTCAGCACCGAGAAGGTTGTATGGTTACAGAGCGCCTCTTTCCTTGCGGATAACCGCACGGGGAAGTCCGCCACCGTGTTGGAACACGTGCAGCGGCTTGCCGCTCTTGTCAAGGCGGGGCTACCTCCGGGGCAGGTCTTGGTTATTACGGCCTCAGGCGTCGACAAGCGGCGTGCCTTTTTTAAAGCGTGCAAGGCCTCAGGCGAATTGCATGAATTCTCAATTCCTGAGAAGTCCTACCAGGCGGACCGCGTTGCTGCTGAGAAGTTAGACCAGATGTTGGCGAATGCCGGTCTGCAAATGAGCTCGAGAGCGAAGATTGCGTTCCTCGAGAAGGTGGGTGTCGATACGCGACAGCTGATCAATGAGGTCGAGAAACTCGCGATCTTCGTGGGCGAGAATCGTGAAGTTGATGTGGCTCAAGTGGATGCGATCGTGTCCTCGTCCCGTGAAGCGCTTGCCTGGGACTTGGCGGACGCTTTCGGCAAGCGCGAGCTATCGCGGGCTCTGGCCATTCTGCGTCAGCTCGTGTTTCAAAAAGAGAACGTGATTGGGCTTGTGATGGGGCTCGAGAATCGGATTCGGGAATTGCTCATTTACCGCGAAGCCCTTGAGCGCGGTTGGCTTGTGAGCAAGCAGGGCTATGGCGGCAGACCATCGTTGGGATGGGGAACGCTCGAGCCTGAGCTCGAACAGATCTTTGCAGAGCAGATGGGGCGCGACCCACGCAAGATCCATCCGTTTCGCGTGTCGCTCTTGGGGGAGCAGGCTCGCAAGTTCTCTATGAAGCGACTTCGGTATTGTCTGGCTCAGGTTACGGAAGCGCATGCCACGCTTGTTTCCAGCCGAATTCCACAGGAAATGACGCTTGAGTTTCTCCTGATCCGAATGCTGGCTACTGCGCGGGGCTGAAACCTGACCCTCGAAGCCTGACACCGGCTGCCATTCTTGCCCCTATATTTCCTGGGTTGTCAGTGTTGTGCGCTCTGCTATATGTTTGCATTGAATCTGCGCGATTAACGCGACAAAGAGGAAGGGCTGAATGTGAACAGACAAAACGCAAGTGATCCTTTGACACCCTACGGAAACCGGCCGATGGTGACTCCCATCGTCAATGCCGTGAATTATGAGTACCTGGATTTCGAGGTTCTGCGGCAGATCACGGATGGTGAGGTCGACGGCTATACCTATCATCGCGATGACAACCCTACGGTACGTGAGGTCGAGACGCACGTGGCGCGGATGGAGAATGCTGAGGACTGCGTCATCTGTACCAGTGGCATGGCTGCCTGCTCCATGGTCTATCTGACCTATTTGAAGGCTGGCGACAACGTCTTGCTCTTCCACGATGTCTACGGAGCGCACTACAAAGTCTCCCTCATGTTGGAGCGTTTTGGAGTTGAGGTGACATGGATCAATGCGGATGAGTACGAGAATGCCGAGTCGCATCTGAAGCCAAACACGCGCATGATCGTGCTCGAAACGCCGTCCAACCCCCTCTGCAAGACAGTCGATATTCGGCACATGAGAAGGGTGGCAGACAAGGTGGGCGCCATGTTGATTGTGGACAACACGTTTGCCACACCGCGGCATCAGAAGCCGTTGGAGTTGGGGGCAGATCTCGTTGTGCACAGTGCGACCAAAGCCCTTGGTGGTCACAACGACCTTATGGCCGGGGCCATCGCCGGATCCAAGGACGAATATGACAAACTCTGGTTCACGCGACAGGCGATTGGGTGTACGCTGGATGCCTATTCAGCATCGTTGCTGGAGCGTGGCCTTAAGACCTTCAACTTGCGCGCGGATCGCATGTCAGAGAATGCGCAGGCAATGGCGGAGTACATCGTCGGGCAGCCCCAGTTCTCAAGCGTCCGATACCCGGGGCTCGAGAGTGACCCTGGTCACGCTGTTGCGAGTACGCAGATGCAGGGCGGATTCGGAGGAGTGCTTGCGTTTGATGTGGGTGAGACGGAGGATGACGCCAAACGGTTCATTGATGCCCTGCAGCGCATCTACCATGCAGTGAGCCTGGGAGCAACCGAGACGTTGATCTGCATCCCCTATTTGACCACCATGCTATACCTGCCCGAAGAACGACGGATGGGTTTCGGGGTGAAGAAGAACACCGTTCGTCTGTCAGCAGGGATTGAAGATACGGATGATCTCCTGAAGGACTTGGAGCAGGCGAGGTCTGTTCTGTAGCGCAAACCGCTCATTACATTCCGGTCTCGCCGGGGAATTGCCCTCTCTGGGCGGAGCCGTGCTCGTGTCCTGCCCACAGCGTGATGCGCTCTCAGGGATTTCCGGTATACTCTTCACTGCATCATGATCTTGCCCAGGCGTTCCTGGGCCTTGCGCACCTCAGGGTCGCTCATATAGGGCATGATCTTCATGAAGCTCCCTGCCATCTTGCGTGCAGCAGCCTCAGATTCCGCGTTCGACTCCTTGAGTTCCTCGGGGATGCTGTTCTGGTCTTTGAGCTCAGGGTACTTCTCGGAGAGCTTCATCATCTCTGGCCAGAAATCTTCAAGCTTGTCCGCGTAGCGATTCATGGCCTTCGCCGCATCTCTAGCGCTTTCGGCCTTTTCGAGGTCAGCTACGTAGGCTTGCGTGAGGTCTGCAAACTCCGCATTCGTCTTTTTGACGTCACCGTATTTCCCTGCACATCCGCAGGTGAGACAAACGATCAGCAAACACATTGCCGGAATCCAGTACTTCCTCATTCTTACTCCTCTTTGTTGCCGCTGTAGGGCTGTGCGCGGTTCGGGGGGCGCGACTGTTGGGCCGTCGCCCCCATTTAGCGGGATGGTTGCTACGCAATCAGGATGAACTTGCTCCCCGCGACGTTGCAGATTGGGCAGGTGTCAGGTGCACTGCCTTCAACCGTGTTGCCACAGACGGGGCATACGTAGATGGCTGCTGCCGGTAGATCGCCACCTCCCTTGACGGCCTCGAGTGCCTTCGTGTAGAGCCCGTGATGGATCTCTTCAACGGCCAGCGCGTTCTTGAATGAGAACTCGGCAGGCTTCATGCCTTCAGCCTGCGCTTCTGCGAGCATCTTTGGGTACATCTCTTGGAACTCGAAACCTTCGCCGGCGACAGCCTCTTCCAGATTCTCGGCTGTGGTCTTGACGCCCCCCATCACGCGCAGGTGTGCATGTGCATGAATCGTTTCGGCTTCGGCCGCAGCGCGGAATAGCTTTGCCACCTGTGCCAGCCCATCTTCATCGGCCTTCTTTGCGAATGCCAAGTACTTTCGGTTTGCCTGGCTCTCGCCTGCGAATGCTTCCGCCAGATTGTCCATTGTTGCCATGTCTACTCCTCCTTGTTGTTGCCTACACGTGCTCGATACCGACATGGTTCGAGATTTCTGAATTTGTGGTGCACAGATCCGTCATGGAGAGTCCGTGCACATCGTCATTGCCCGTCAACCGGGCAAATTCTTTGAGCTCCTCCGTGCTCACCCGGAAGAAGTTCCCGACGCGAGTGGCCGACTTGTTGACGTTGAGTCGCGCTCTGAGGGCGGGGTCTTGGGTTGCGATGCCGAGCGGGCACTTGCCGGTGTCGCAGATGCGGTACTGTTGGCAGCCGACGGCCATCATGGCTGCGGTGGCCACTGCGATGGCATCGGCCCCCATGGCCAGGGCCTTTGCAAAGTCGGATGAGACGCGCATGCCCCCCGTGATGATCAAGGAGACGCCGTTCGCGCCGCGAGCATCGAGGATGGCGCGCGCACGTGCCAGAGCAAAGAGGGTTGGGACGGAGGCGGCATCCTTAACGACCTTCGGTGCTGCAGCGGTTCCTCCGGCTCGGCCGTCAATCGTGATGAAGTCGGTGCCGGCATAGAGTGCAATGTCGATGTCGGCCTCCAAGTGGCCGGCCGCAAGCTTGACGCCAATGGGTTTCCCGCCTGATCGCGCACGCAGGGCCTCAATGGTCTCCTTGAGGTCATCGCGTGTGAGAATGTCGGGGAAATGAGAGGGACTGACAATGTCGGTGCCTTCGCGGAATCCTCGGATCTGTGCAATTTCGCGCGTGACCTTGTGACCGGGAAGAAGCCCACCCATACCGGGTTTTGCGGACTGGCCTATTTTGATTTCAACTGCGGCAGCCCCTTTTAGGGTCTCGTCCGTTACGCTGTACTTGTTAGGCACATATTCGAAGATGTACTTATGGGCGGCCTCAAGGCACTCCGGCAACACGCCGCCCTCGCCAGAGCACATGGCCGTGGCAGCATGCGCACTGCCTTTGGCGAGCGCAAGCTTGGCTTCTCGAGAGAGCGCTCCGTACGACATGTGCGAGACGAAGAGGGGACTCTCTATTACCATTGGGACGGCGGCACCGGGGCCGATCGTGGTTCGCGTACTGACGGGCTGGCTCTTGTTCAGGGGTAGCTTACTCAGTTGTGCACCCCGCACGAGGATTTCATCCCATGAGAATGAAGGCAACCGCGTGCGCATAGGCTCAATGACCGAGTGACCACTCTCTGCTATGCGGTGGATGTCTGCCATGTGGCCTTCGAACTCATCGGCGGGGCGGCGCCATTCGGCAAGGTAGTCCGAATCCACATCGACCGATGATGCGGTTTCGGGAGTTGCAGGGACGGATGCGGTTGTGATGACCGCAAAACTCTCTTTTCCAGAGCCGCAGACGGGGCACATCCAGTCGTCGGGAAGCTCCTCCCATGGAATGTCCTCTTGGTTCTCATCGTAGATATGAGCACAGAGGCCACACTGGTAGCGGTTTCGCTGCGACGACGGTCTGGCTTCCGTCACGGGTGTGGAGGGGGTTACGGTCGACTCTACTGGTGTGAATGCTGACTTCGGCGAACCGCATATTGGGCACACCCAGTCCGCAGGGAGATCATCCCATCTTACGGATTCCTTTTCCTCGTCATAGACGTATGAACACAGACTACATTCCCATGCTGCCATCGTTATCCTCTCTTTGATAGGGTGCTGAAAGCCCTATTCTACCGGGCAATCATTCTGTTCTATCCCTCTTTATCTGGCACGCTCTGCACCGCCCTCGAAGTTCAATGTAGACCGAGTCAACGGAGCCCATATCCGCCACCTCGGGGGGGGGCGGGAAGCCTTGGAGTTCGTCACAGTAGAAGTCGCCAATCAAGCCGCAATCGCTGCAGACGAAGTGATGGTGAGGGGCGGTGTTTGCGTCAAAGCGGGCGCGCTCCCTCATTGATCCCACGCGGGAGATGATCTCATTCTCCTCGAGCGTGCGCAAGGTCCTGTAAACGGTGTCGAGAGAAATGGTGGGCAGACGTTTGCGCACGCGGGCGAAGACCGTTTCTGCGTCCGGGTGCTCCTCTGTACTGGCAAGTTCCCTGAGAATCTCCATCCGCTGCTGGGTCGCCTTGATGCCGTGCTGTCGGCAGGCAGCAATGAAGGACTTCACTCGCTGATCAATCTGAACCTGGCTTGTCATAGGGCACTCATGTGTAAATACGAATTATTACTAAATAGGAAGGTATCCCTGCTTGGGGTCTGGTGCAAGCAGAAAGCTCTTGGCTCAAAAGGTGTGGTTGGATACCTCGTCAGTAGCGCGGCCACGTCCCGGGGCCAGCGCAGAGCGAGGAGGAGAGCGCAGCATGAGCATGAGAAGCCCAAAGGAGAGCTGGGATATATAAAAAGCGGACGCCCTCGTGTCCGCTCATATACGCAGGCCCTTAGGCCGGGACGGACTGGGGCTTCCGCTCGCCGGATCAGAACGTGGTTTGCATGGAAAGTACGACATTTCGGCCGGGCTCATTCACGCCGGATCCGTGGATGCGGTAGTCTTTGTCTGCGACGTTCTCAACGGCAACGCAGAGCGCGAGGGCCTCACTGAAGTTCCAACCGGCTTTGACGTCAAACACCGTGTAGCCTGGAGTTCCTCCGGGCGGAATGCGGCTGGTGTCGGCCTGATCGCGGGTGGAGAGCTTATCGGCCTTGCCTGCAATGGTGCAGGATGCTTCGGCCCAGTAGGTTCCGCCGCGGTTCCAGCACAGGCCGATTTGTCCCGTAGGTGGCATCAGGCGGTCGATGTACTCGCTGACGGGCTTGGCATCCGAAGTCGGGTAGGTGTCCACCTTGCCCTCCATCCACGTGAATGTTCCGAACAGGTCTAGCTGCCGCAAGAGCCGCCTCCGAGCCTCGAATTCAACACCTTGGACATAGCCATCTCCGCCATTTCGTTTTGTGACTTCGTAGTCGCCATCTATCACGCGTCCCGTGGGGGTTCGTACGATCATCCCGTCGATGGCTATGTAGAAGCAGGTGAGCTGAGCTGATTGATTTGGTGAGGCCCGCCTGATACCGAGCTCATAGGAGACGAAGTGCTCGGGATCGAGCTCGGGAGACGGGGTTTCGATCTCGTCGGTACGTGCCGAGTCAAGGCGCGTCAGGTCCGACAGGTTGGGGGCACGGAAGCCCTGAGAGATACCCCCAAAGGCATTGCTTGTCTTCTTTTCGTTCAGGCTGTAGAGCATGCGTGCGCTGCCGACGAGAGCATCCCAGTCACCCGCCACCGAGACCTCATTTCCGGTCACGGGATCCTCCACGGAACCGACATCGGCCTGCGCATACTCGTATCGAGCGCCTAGAATTACAGAGAGAGGGTCGGTCACGGCGACTTCATCTTGGAGGTAGGCACCGAAGGAGTCGTAGGTTGCATCATCTCCGACTGGGCCCTGAATGGCGCTGCTTGCGACGGAACCATCTGAGTTCAGCGTGTTCTTAAAGGAGTCCACCTCGTCATGGTAGAACTCGGCACCGTAGATTAGCGCCCCGACCGGGGATTCGGATTTGAGCGAGAGGAATGCGCCAGAGGTATCAATATCGACCCCTTGGATATCGTGTCTGTTTCGCGTTCGCAGGCGATTACGCTCTTCTGATTGGCGGTGGTAGGAAAGGCCCGCATGGATTTCCTTGGCAAGTCCGTCGCCGTTGTACTGATGATACTGCAGGTAAGTGAGATCACGATTCTGGTCTAGAATTCGGTGCAGTTCGCTACCAACGGAGAGGCCTTCCCAGTCGATTCCGTAGGTTGTTTTGTGGGTGCGCCAGGCATCGTCAATGTCAACGCCTTGATGCGCAAGCACCCAGTAGGCATTCTCGTTGACGAAGTACTCAAGTTTAGCATCCCAGTCCATTTCGCTGTAGCCGGTCTTTCGCTGCGTGCCTACTTCCCGGCCACCCTCGACATCTCCAAAGTCCTTGAACGTGTATCCGAGGGACAGGGTCAGGTCGTCGGTGAGCTTCTGGATGGCATCTGCCCTCGCAATGTGCGAGTTCTCGGAACTGCTATACCGATAGTAGAGCCGGCGGTCGGAGTCGCTGCCCGGGCTCAGGTCTGCCATACCCCGCGTGATGGCATTGACGACTCCGCCAATAGCATCACTTCCGTAGAGGGCGGAGAACGGCCCACGAACCATTTCGATCTGATGTAACCCCCACGTATCTACCGTATTCCAATACTGGTTGGGACCATCGCGGAAGGTTGAGTTGTTCAATCTTATACCGTCGACCAGAAACAGATTGCGGTATCCCGTGAAGCCTCGGATGTAGGGGGAGCCCTGCCCATGGGCCGTCTTCTGAATCATGGTGCTGGGCTGGCCGCTGAGCGCTTCGGGGAGGGAGCGAGCCGAAAGCTCCAGGCGGAGTGCATCAGCCCTAAGCAGGTTGGAGGCGTATGGCGCATCTTTCTGAAGGCGCTCGTCGCGTGTGGCTGTGACGACCATTGCCGGCATGGTGACATCGGCGGTGCTCTTTGTCTGCGTCTCCGCTGAAGTGCTGCAAACTGCTGCGAGGGGGACGATGGCCATTGAGAAAGCAACCGCAAGTGAGCGTGGATTCAATAGGTGCATCTGGGTACTCCATTTTTCTTTGCTCTTGTGCAGATAGGTGCGAATGACCGCGCTCATAGTCATGAATAGATACGCCCTGTGTTCGCATGATCTTAGGACTTATCTAATGTCGCCGCGCTCAGCTGCTTGAGGGCAGTTCGCAAGCTCACAAGAGGCATCATGTCCAGAGGATGGTTTCCAACTCCTGCATCGAGGAGACGGTGAAGTCCGCATGATCGCTGAAATCCCGGCAGCCGGGGTTGAGATAGAAGCAGGTTGTGGTTCCGGCGGCTTTGCCGCAGTCGATGTCATGAATGTAGTCGCCGACCATGATGGTGTTCACGGGCGCGATCCTCCACGGGGCCAACATATGGAGGATAGGAGCAGGGTGTGGCTTGATGTGTTCAAACTCGCGAGTGATGACGTGGTCAAACGAGAGGCCAAACTTGCTGCACAGCGAGTCGACGCTGCGTTTGACGTTGCGCGTGATGAGTCCCACGCGGATGTTGTCTGCCCGGCATCGCTCCAAGAGAGGCTTGGCGCCCTCCTGCAGTTCCTGATTTGTCTCGGCGTCACGTTCGTGCTCCTCCACGATACGCCAAGCTCGCGCCCGCTCCGCTTCGGGCATGTCCTCAATTTCCTTTGCCACATCGCCCGCTCCAAGTCCAATTTCCTTGCGGATGCGCTGAAAATCAAAGACCGGTTTCGTGATGGTTCCGTCCATATCGAAAATGACGGCTTTGTATCTGGCGTTTTGCATACTGAGAGTCTTACGACAATCCAGCCTCCTGGGAAATCCGAAAGTGTGTGGTAAGTCCTGGCCACTTGTGAGGAGTGTTCGGGTTCGGGCTTTGGGTTTCTTTCGTGCTTGTGTGTTTCGTCATTGGGTGTTTCAGCGACGCCCTCTGCCTTAACTTAACGCTTATGTGGTTGGGGGGAGATCCTTCGCGGGCTCAGGATGACAGGGGTTGGGGTGGGGTGGGGAGATGGGGGCTTCTGGTGTGAGCCCGCAGAGCGTCGTCATCCTGAGCTTGCGAAGGATCTCTAGATGCATAATGGAGAAGAATGGGTAAGTCCCCCACTTGTGATTCTTGCAGGGGTGCAACGGGTGTGGTAGAAAGTGGTCTTGAGCTAACAACATTAGGTTTCTCGCACAATGGAGATATGATGAGCAGCAGGTTCATCCACGACGATTTCATTCTAGAGACGCAGCAAGCCGTTCGGCTCTATCACGAGTTCGCAGAAGGTATGCCGATCGTGGACTACCATTGTCACCTCCCTCCGCAGGAGGTGGCGGCTGACACACGCTGGGAGAACCTGTCACAGGTTTGGCTGAGCGGTGATCACTATAAGTGGCGAACGATGCGTTCCAATGGAGTCGACGAGCGATTTTGCACGGGCGATGCCTCCGACCGCGAGAAGTTCGACAAGTTTGCGGAAACCATGCCGTATCTGCTCCGCAACCCCATGTATCATTGGTCGCACTTGGAGCTCGCTCGCTACTTTGGGATTGATGATGTCGTGCTATCCTCCGCGACGGCTGATGACGTGTGGACACGGAGTCAGCAACGACTTCAAGAGCCAGATATGTCCGCGCGCGGGCTGATGAAACAGAGTCAGGTGGTGCTGGTCTGTACGACTGATGATCCCACGGATTCGCTGGAGCACCATGTAGCGGTTGCTGCCGATGCCTCCTTTTCACCGCAGATGCTCCCGACCTGGCGGCCAGATAAGGTCCTCGCGATTGACAAGGGTTATCTCTGGAACAGCTGGATTGAGAAGCTTGAAGAGGCTACGGATATGGCCGTGGACTCCGTGAAAGCGTTGTTGTCCGCTATTCAGAAACGTCATGATTTCTTTGCGTCCGTTGGCTGCCGACTTTCTGACTACGGGGTGGACACGGTGTATGCGGATCCGTATACGGATGCAGAGATCGAGGCTGCTTTCCAGACGGCCCGAGGTATGGAGCGGGTCAGCGTGGAGCAAGTTCGCAAGTTTCGCTCAGCGATGCTTTACGAGTGTGCGCGCATGGATGCGGCATCGGATTGGACGATGCAGATTCACTATGGCGCGCAGCGCAACAACAACTCGCGTATGGGAGCTCAGCTTGGGCCCGACACCGGTTTTGACAGCATTGGCGACCTGCCGATTGCAGAGGCACTGTCGCGGTTCTTGGACCGTCTTGATCGTGATGAACTGCTGCCGCGTACGATTCTCTACACGCTCAATCCACGCGACAACGAGGTGCTTGGTACCATGCTCGGAAATTTTCAGGACGGGCGGACCCCGGGCAAGATCCAGTTCGGCAGTGGGTGGTGGTTCAACGACCAGATGGATGGTATGCTGCGGCACATGGAAGCACTGTCGCAGCTTGGGCTATTGAGTCGCTTTGTTGGCATGCTGACGGATAGCCGGTCTTTCCTCTCCTATACCCGGCATGAGTATTTTCGCAGGATTCTTTGCAACCTTCTTGGGCACGATATGTCTCGTGGGTTGATTCCCGATGATTTCAACCTTGTCGGTGGGATGGTGAAGGATATCTGCTACAACAATGCGTCGCGATATTTTGGGTTTAAGCTTGATCCAGTAGGTTAAGAATGGGCTGGAGACTCCTATGGAGACTCCGGTAATCACAACAGCAGGAGGAGCGGTATGAAGCAGTGGATAGTGTTGGCGGTGGCTGGGGTTCTGATGATTGGGCTGTTGGCCGGATGCAGGGGCAAGGGCTCTGACGATGAGGGGGCATGCGGGGAGTGCGCTTCCGCCCCCGAGATGTCGGCATTGGATGAACTGCGTATTGAGCTTGCCGATTTGAAGCTTGAGTCTGGTCGGGATGCGGCCATTGAGCGGATGAAGGCCCTGATTGCGGACCCTGAGCAGGTCGATTTCAAGCCGCAAGTCGTAGAATGGCTGTTGGATGAGTACCTGCGCGAAGATCCTGTTGAGGTGGTGCAGGACATCTATCTGGAGCTGGCTGAAGCCGACGAGGGGGTTGCTCGAATCGGATTTAGGAGGCTGCTTGATGCCAGCAGCACGACGAATGCCGAAGACGTTGTTGCATGGCACGAGAAGATGTTGGTGGCCACCGTCTCTGACGACATGAAGGCCTATGTCTGGCAACTCCGAGCCCGGGCTTATGCAGATGCCGGTTCCATTTGCCCCCTTGCAGATCGTTTGCGCGAAATCTGTGCATTCGCAGATCCCAACCGGAGTTACGGTGTTCTCTCCTCAATCGCGAAACTTGGGTTGGGCAGCAAAGACCACATGGGGCTGGCGGCACTGTGCGATGCCGTGAAGCGCGCCTACTCTGATCGCGAGGACTTGATGCGCCTCGTACTGACCATCGAAGTTGACGTGCTTCAACAGCAGGGCAGGCTTGCTGAGGTGGAGGCATTTCTC
>JABGOW010000163.1 GCA_018645275.1 Verrucomicrobiota bacterium | reverse complement strand
ATGCCATCAAGCACATCGCTACCGTCGGCGGAGAGCACTCGTGTCACGGAGGACAGATAGGCCGTAGTGGTGTCCTGCCCCGTGCGTCCTCCACCGTTGTCGCCCCATGTAAGGACGGTGCCGTCGGGGAGCACCATCAGGTTGTGTGTATTGGCTGCTGCAATTCGCGTGCGCCCGAGCGTGGGCCGGTCTCCGGAAGAAAGGGCATCGTATCCGTCCAGTACCTCCCAGCCATCCCATGCACCGTCATTATCAGTGTCAGGGAGCGTGGGATCGGTTTGATGGATGTTCGCTTCGGAGGGGTCGGTCAAGCCGTCCGTATCCGTGTCGATGCTCTGGTCGGACGTTCCGATCTGTGTTTCCTGATCACTGTCCAGTCCGTCGCTGTCTTCATCGACATACAGGCGTGTCTCATAGATGGTGACCGCACCGGTGACGCGGGTGAGGCGGATTGCCGCGGCTGTGGGATTGGCGATGAGCGGGAGGGCCAGACTAAGTTCAACACCCTCGTCGGTGCCCGTGAGGATGTTGCCGAACAGATCGGCCGCCACGGTGGCGCCGGTCTCATCAAGCAGGTCGATGACCAGGGATGCATCGGCATGATCATAGAGGGCGACGGCCATCGTGAGATCGTTGGTCTGCAATGCGCGGTCAATCTCTATGCACAGGCTACCCACCCCGTCCGGCTCTGAGTCAGGGACGTGCCAGGCGGGTGGATTGGTTTCCCATTGCCCATCGGTACGAAAGGCGGAAAGCCACCAGGCGGGGCCGGTGTACACAAAGTCGTCGCCATCGGTGAACATGGGATCGCCCCAGTTGACGTAGATTCGGCTGAGCGGGGCCTGATCCACCCCGTCATGCCACCCATCCCGGTCAGAATCAGATGTCCATGGGTCGGTTGCCACTTCTGACTCGGCCAGGTTGCTCAACGTGTCAGCATCATAGTTCAGTGGCGCATCTGCCGCGCTATTCATATCGAGGCCAAAGAGCAGCTCGAACGCGTCGGACATACCGTCGCCGTCGGAGTCGGGGGCGGAAGCAATCACAACCGTCGCCACAACGCCGAGAAGAAGCAGCGCTATGCCTGCGACTAGCACCGAGAATTTCAGAATAGGATTACGACGCAAAGGAATACTCGGCCTACGCATGATCACAGCCCCTCTCATACCAACACAACGGAACAGTAGCCCGGACGCGTTCTTTGTCGACACAGCGCAAACTCGCCAACCGGACACATTCTCCCGATCAAATTTTCGAACGTCTTGAGAATAGACGAGAATCAAGCCCGTGAATAGATCAGGATATTCCTACACGGCGAGCGTTTCTGTATCAGGGATTTTCCTACAGTGAGGGGGTTGCACACCGTCAGCATTCCCATCAACAACTATGGACCTGAGCCCCGTCGATCGGATGGCCATTCGGCCACACTTCCTGGCTCAAGCCCCCGAATTCCGGTACTTGTGCGGCAATCGTGGCGTAGAAAGATAGACTCGAGCCAGAAATGCCAGAGAGGAAGGGCTGCCATGATTCACTCGTGCTACTCCACATCTTGAGGCGTACAAGCACGGGATATAAATCGATTTGCCAGCAGATTCAGAACTGCCTGGAACCCCATCTTGTCATGACAGGCCCATGCCCCGGCATGAAGGAGCTGTCGGAATAGGGTTTGGGAGGGGTCGGAGGCAAGCAGGATGAAGGGGGTGGACAGGCCGAGTTCGCTCAGGAGGGCCAGAGCAGCGGTGCCGCTGAAGTTGGGCAGATAGCTATCTGAGATGACAACGTCCCATTGCTCTGCCAAGAGAGCGCGGCGCATCTCGGTCTCTTCAGAGACGATGTCGCTGATCAGATCGAAACCGGCCGCCTGCATTCGCTTGCACATTGATTCAGCGCAGACCCGGCTACTCTCAACGAAGAGAACGCGGATGGGGACCCGTTGGACTCTATCGTCCCTGTCAACCATCTCCGTCCTGCCCATTGTCCGTCATAGCGGAATCGGTGCCCGACTTGTCCGCCTTATCCAACGCATCCACAACAATTTCTCTCAGCAACTGAGATGCGGAGATCCCTCGTGACTTAGCCTTGGCTTTCAACTGGGATTGCAGCAAGCGAGAACAGCGCAGCGTTACTTGGCTCTGTGGTTCGCCCTCCCGACTGTCCATGTCATGTGATTTCACGATACGAGACCGTAAGTACACTGCTTACGCCCGTCAAGCATAAATGGTTGCAGCTCAGAACCTGCTTTGCTACCTTTTTCAAATCTAGATCCAAATGAGCAGGGGGTTCAGTGAGCGCAAAGAAGAAGACGCATCAACGTGCGACAGGCCAGACATCAGTCACGTTTTCGTGCTCAGAAGATCTGAAGGATAGGATAGCGACGGTATCGGCCAAGGAAGGCAGAAGCATGGCCAACTGGATCAGGCTTCAAGTCGAGGCCGCTCTAGAAAGCCCTGTATTTGCAGCGGTTTCGACACCAAGCCTGAAGAAAGTCGCCGAGACCCGTGCCACGTACTCCACGGCCAAGCGTGACACTGGATCGACTAGAAAGCGTCGCTGACACCACGTCGCAAGCTCACCTCCCCCACCCTCGCCACCTGCCCACCAGTCACCCGTGCCCAAACGCTCACCTCGGCCTCCCCTTGTAGGAAAATCCCTGACTTGTAGAATCAGGGATTACCCGACTACGCAAAAACAAAAAAGTAAGACATACTTCCATCACGTCAAATAGACAACCACTGGAGACTCAATGACTCGCAACCTGTATCGCGCTATCGTTTTGACCACCTTGTTGATCGTATCCTCGGCTGCGCATGCCAATGGCTACAAGATCCTCGGGGTCAAGAGCGCTAGAGCCAATGCCATGGGCGAGGCCTTTGTCGCCCAAGCTGATGATCCAACCGCTGTGGCCTTCAACCCGGCAGGCATCGCGCAGGTGCGAGGGTACCAAGTCACGTTTCAGACCACTGTCTGCAATGGATGGACCGAGCACACTTCGCCGACAGGCGCTGAAACGGATATAGAGGACAAGTGGCAGCCAGTTCCCTCCCTTTTCGCTACATCCGATCTGGGTCGTGATGATCTGGCCGTCGGTCTCGGGATTTCGTTCCCGAACGGGCTCTCTTCAGAATGGTCGAAGGAGAGCTTTGCCCGTTATGTTTCCACCTTCTCGAACCTGATTATCACTGACATCAACGGAGCCGTTGGCTGGCAAGTGGCCGACAACCTGCTCATCGGTGCCGGCATCAACTACTACTACTCGAAAGCTGAACTGCGCAGCGTGCGGGATGCCGGGGCTCTGTTCGGTGGCGCGCCCTCGGGCATGGATGTTGACAGCAAGCTGGAAGCCGACGGGTCAGCACTGAGCGGAAATATCGGGCTCATCTATACGATCGCCCCCGGGCACCGCATTGCCGCCGTCTATCACCAAGGCTACACCGTCGATTACGATGGTGGTCAGCGACAATTACACTTCCCTAGTGACGACAATTAGACTTCCCCACTAACC
>JABGOW010000216.1:17922-23838 GCA_018645275.1 Verrucomicrobiota bacterium | reverse complement strand
GAACGCGTGTCAAAGACATTCCGGAGAACCGATGGCGGGTGCGGTCTCCCAGGACAATAGGGTTACATGACAAAATGGTCCAAAGCGTTACTGGCTTGGTTTGAGGTGCACCGTCGTCCCATGCCATGGCGGGATGATCCAACCCCCTATCGGGTTTGGGTAAGTGAGATCATGTTGCAGCAGACACAAGTGGCAACGGTTATTCCCTATTTTGAACGCTTCACAGAGGCCTTTCCCTCTGTAGGGGCCCTCGCTGCCGCCAATGTGCAAGATGTGTTGAAGCGTTGGGAGGGATTGGGGTACTACTCGCGCGCCCGAAACCTCCTCAAGGCGGCTCGCTTTGTGGTCAATGACCTTGGGGGACACATGCCCACGAGCCCGAAAACGTGGATGGCGCTCCCTGGCGTGGGGGAGTATACCGCAGCTGCGATATCCAGCATTGTTTATGGTCAGGCCGTGCCGTCGGTGGATGGGAATGTGTTGCGGGTATTCTCCCGCTTCTGGGGGCTTGAGGATGACGTTTCGTTGCCGGCGACGCGTGACATGATGCGCCGTCGTCTTCTGCCGCATATCCGCACGGCGGATCCCTCCGCGTTCAACCAGGCAATGATGGAGTTGGGGGCGCTCGTCTGTCGGCCTCGCTCGCCGGAGTGTGTGGCGTGTCCCCTTGCTCCCCGTTGCGTGGCGCGTCGTCAGGGGTTAACCGAGCAGCTTCCAGTCAAAGCACAGAAGGCCAAAGTGCCGCACCATACAGAGGCGGTGGCTGTGATCACCCACAAAGGGAAGACGCTGCTTTGTCGGCGCCACGAGGCCGGGTTGCTCGGGGGGCTTTGGGAGTTTCCGGGGAAACGTCGTGACGGGCGTGAAGGATTGCAGCGGGCTGTTATGCATGGCGTTCTCGAACAGACGGGACTCACCGTAAAGGTGCTCCTGAAGTTGGGCTGCGTGACCCACACCTTCAGCCACTTCAAGGTGACTATTCACGCATACGCTTGTTCGGTTTCCGGTGGCGCTGCAGAACCCCTCGCACATGAGGAGGTCCGCTGGGTAACGCCTCCCGAGCTGCAATCGCTGCCACTCTCAACCGCCCAGCGGAAGATCGCCGATCTCTGATTGGCGCTGTTCGTGTGGTGACACCTGCTACCCCAGATTCTTGAGCCGCCGTGCATGATCCAGCTCGGCCTCGGCCAGTGTGGTGAAGGTTCGCTTCAGGCTGCGAAGGGGAGTCAAGCGAGCCAATTCTCTGTAGAACTGGGCGGTTGCCTCTTCGTGCTCTATAGCATGTTCCAACAGGGGGCGGTCTGCATGGGCGACATCGTGGCTAAGCGTGTCGCGCTCCGGTAGTTCAGCCTCCCGTGCTTCCGGGGCTAGTTGCAGCGTTTCGTGCTCGGCGGAGGCACGCTTTATGTGTTCAATATGGTCGCGCTCTTCGGCAGAGAGCTTCTGCAACAGCGCTCGGAGTTCAGGGTCAGTTGCTTGCGAGGCGAGTGTCTCGTAGTCCTCTGCCGCCGCCTGCTCGAATTCGCCGGCCCATTTGAGAACCACGCCGACCATTAATCCCGATGGGTGCTTTGCTGCTGCAGCGCGTGGTGTTGATAGCGCCTGGTAGAGAATCAGGATGCCAAACAGAATGAAGAGGCCCCCTGCGGTGAGTTTGAGAACGTGCTCAGGGATGAACTTGGTTAGCACGTGACCAAAGAGTACCGCTACAAGTGTAGACAGTATCAGTGCAGATGAGGCGGCCCAGAAGACAACCCACTTGGCTCCTCCCGAACTGGCGGTTCTTGCCATGGCGGCCAGCTGAGTCTTGTCGCCAAGCTCCGCCAGAAAGATTAGAACAAACGTACTGAGAAACAGTTTCCAGCTCATGGACGTGCTACTCTCTGGAGCGTAACGGTCATTGAGAGCGCCACGATGCCATGGAAAGGGCGCAGAAGCACTTCGTCCAGGAAGTAGGCCGCCGGGTACATCCAGCCGGGGAGCATCTGCCGTGCGGTGAACCCTCCGCTTAGCATGTAGCGGAGCGGTGTATGCAGTCGCATACTTTCCAGCTCCAGTTCCGGGAAGGTCGTCTCAAAACGCTCTCGATCCCGTTTGAAAACAATCCAGGGCAGAGCCTGATTGCTGCTCGATAGAGGTCCACCCTCAGGAACTGACCAGTCTGAATGCGGGTCAAAAGGCTCGTGATGAAGGTTCTGGTAGATAAGACGGCTGAAAGGGGTGTTGGCGGGTTCCACCATGACGACACGACCTCCCGGCTTCAGGCAGCGGGTACATTCCTTCAGCATGGCGGTGACATCGGGGATGTGGTGGAGGGTGTTGATCATGCAGATCAGGTCGATCGAACACGGCTCGAATGGCATGGCCGCCGCATCGAAACGCTGATCGAGTCCGGGGATGGGCAAGATGTCGGAGGTGATCGCGTTGGGCATGACATCCTTGATGAAGCCGCCTCCGCTCCCCAGCTCAACGATTACGGCGTCTTCAGGCGCGTCAAGAGCCGCTCGAAAACTCTGGTAGTACTCCGTGTAGAGCCGCTGCAGAAAAACCTTCTTCTTGAGAATGGTTGCGTGCAGCAGCGTGGTGTCCGGATCGTCCAGATCGTTGACGTTTTGCTTCTCGGGCAGTGCCAGAGAGTCTCGAAGCGAAGTGCTCATAGCATCTCTAGATGAACTTGATCCGCCTGGCGGCAAACACCAGCATTTTGAGCAGGATCACCCCATGGCTCCACCGGGAGATATTGGTGTCACCGTACTTCCGTTCGCGATAGCGAATCGGGACTTCAACAATTTTGAGGCCCATGCGAGCTGCCCCGAAAATCAGATCGAAGTCGCCGAAGGGGTCAAAATCACCGAAGTAGGATCTGTGATAGGCGAGCTTCTCATAGTTCGTCTTGGTGAGCACTTTCGTGCCGCAGAGGGTATCGCGGAATTGCTGACCGAGTACGAAAGAAAACGCTGCGGCAAAGAACTTGTTGCCGATGATGTTGAAGAAACGCATGGCTTCCTTCTCCATCGGGTACACAAGACGGCTGCCGTTGATGTACTCACCTTTGTCGGTGCGAATGGCTTCATAGAAGCGTGGGAGATCCTCTGGTGGAACGGTCATATCTGCATCCAGAATCATCAGGATATCCTTGGAGGCCATTCCGAAGCCCTTGCGGACCGCATCCCCTTTGCCCTTACCATCCTGTTGGCCGGTGAGAATCGTACGGGAGCTCCCGTACTTCTCGGCCATCTGGCCAATCATCTCCCACGTGTTGTCGCTGGATCCGCCCTCGATGAAGATCAGTTCGTCGTCCGGTCCCATCTGCGGGGTTCTGTTGATGATTTCTTCGATGTTCCCCGCTTCGTTGCGGGCGGCTACGACAACCGATACGCTGGGTTGTGGTGCGTCTGCCTCAGCGGGGAAGCGTGGGCGAGCGATCACAATATTGACGAGATTCAGGTGGCGTATGCCGGGCAGCGGTGCCAGGAAACGGTTGATGAATGCGCTGAGTAGTGGAATGGGGATGGGGAGCAGGATGCGGCTTTCCGACCTGACAAGTTCATAGTCGCAGATGAGCAACATGTTTGTGATATCATCGTGCGTGATCCAGTTGTTCTCGGGCTGCTTCTTCCTGAGCCCGAGAAGGGAGGCCAACATGATCCAAGGGCGCCACAGCGAGCTGTAGTAGGTGATCACAAGGCGCGTTGATGGGGAGGTATGGGTGCGTAGGTCCCCGAGCAGCGCCTGAATATCGCTGTCGTAGTGAAGGGTTCCGTTGAGGAGCACAAAATCGACGTCCCTGGACGAAAGAGCCTCCAGGGGGATGGAGGACTCCGCGGCGGACTCCTCTGCATCTGGTGCATTCCGTCTGACAACCGTGTGCTTCGGGTACTGCTTGATGATGATGTCGTTGGCGGGGTCTACCTCAACCAAGTGATCCTCGGGGCGGACATAGAGCGAGATGTAGCGGTGTAGCAGTTTGTACAGGTAGTCTTTCATAATCATTTCCGTCCTTTATGGTTGCTGGAGATATCGCTCCGCCAGCTCTTTGTATCCTGAATAGGCCTGGTCTTTGAGGGTTTTAACTCTGCGACTGTAGGCGGTTCTGATGGCTTCGTCGTCGTCCGCAAGTCGCTGTATTTGTGCCCGCAGTTTCTTGCCCGAGAATGCCGTCAGCTCGATAAGGGAAGCGGGGGTCTCCATCAGATCCATGAAGTGTCGCACTTTAGGTGCGTAGGCAAGTCCGATGCAAGGTACATTCATGGCGGAAGCCAGGATCAAGGAGTGCAGGCGCATGCCTGCGAAGTAGGTCATCCGTCCCATCACGCCCATCAGCTCTTCGGAGGAATAGCGATCATTCCCCATCACGGTGATCTTCTCTTTGTTGCGTGCCAGTTCGAGAACTTCGTGCGCGTAGGCGATATCCATGATCTGCGTGAGGAGAAGAACGATCTGGTAGCCATCATCGACCAGCAAGTCCAGGCCGTCGGCGAGCGCCTTGGTGAAGTCTGCCTTGTCTACGCCTTCGGATGCCTTGAGCCATTGGTCCACGTAACTATTGATATTGATGCCGACCATTTTCTGGTCGCAGTCCTTCAGGCCGTTCTCGTTCATGATTTCATCAACGCGTGTCCCGGGCGCCGGCGGATTGACGAACGCCGCGTCTGCGTAGACCTGAATGCGTTCGGCGGGGATGCCGACGGACTGAAGTAGCGTCTTGGAGTCGTGTTCGCGGACCCATATGGCATCACATCGATCGCAGACAAAACGGGCGCATTTCTGTCCCAGTCGGGAGTCGAGAGGGCCTATTCCCACGAGAAAACAGATCACGGGTTTGCGAAGGATACGCGCCAATGGAACCACGAAAACGAGCAAGATCAAGAAATTGAACAGTGGGTTGAGCAGTTTGATATCAAAGATGATGCCGTCGGTAATAAGCACGGCATCACTACGTGCAATTGACCTGGCTGTCGTCCACCCGATGAAGCGCAAGCTGAGATTCCACGGCATCATGGGGATGGCCCTGACGACGTCGGAGGCGTAGCGGCTGTAGATATCCCGTTTGCGCGGGACAGGGACCTCAAAAGTGGTGCCGGGAGCCGCCTCCAGCGTGTTGTGTATGATCGATGAGAGAATCGCCGCGTCACCGGCATTCCTTCCTGAATTCGATCCCAAGACACAGACGTTAGCCATTTAGAAAACCCTTCCATTTCTGCGATTCGAGGCGGAGCCTAAAGCAGTCCCTCACTGCGGTACCAGTCGGCAGTGCGTTGGATGCCCTCTTCCAGCGAGACACAAGGGGCATATCCGAGTACATTCTCGGCTTTGCTGATATCAAAGGCGCGGCTCTTGGTGAAGAAGTCGACCCGCCGCCGATAGATGGGAGGGGCGACTCCCAGGGGAATGCAGATCTTCTCGACGATGGTCCCGAGCAGCTGAATGGGCCATGCCGGAATACGCAGCCATGGCGGCTTGACGCCGAGCGCTCCAGCGATGATTTTGAAGAGATCATTAAGCGGCACGTACTTGGCGCTGGCGATGATAAAAACGCCGCCATCAGCAGCTTCCGTCTCCATGCCCAGAATGAAGCCCTCGACAAGGTCATCAATGTAGATGGTATGAAATGTGGGTTTCCCGCTACCAATGATGAGAAAGCGTTTTCGCGCAATCATGCGGAAGAGCTTCAGCAGGCGTAGATCGCCGGGGCCGTAGATGGACGCGGGCCGAATGACGGTTCCGCGGATCTTTCCAGAGCGAAATGCCTCAAGCGCGAGCTTCTCGCCCTCCATTTTGGTGATCTGGTAGATGTCGCCCGGATTGTACGGGGTTTCTTCGTTTGCCGGCGGGTTCGCGATGTGCCCGCATACACCAATGGTGCTGCAATGAATGACTTTCTCAACGCCGGCGGCCACTGCCGTGTCCAGAAGG
>JABGOW010000216.1:0-17912 GCA_018645275.1 Verrucomicrobiota bacterium | reverse complement strand
ATGCGGTAGTACTCCTTGTCTGGCACGTTCGCCCGCCGAAAGAGAGCGGCGATATGGAAAACGTAGCCGCAGTCCTGCGTGATGCGTTTGCAGTCGTCAACATTGCCAATGTCGGCCTGCACCACTTCAATGCCGGCGGCTTCCAGCTCTTTGATATCCTGATTCCCGTCGGGACGCACGGTTCCTCGAACCCTATACCCCTCGCGGGCCAGGCGTAGTGCGAGTGCGCGCCCTGTGAAACCAGCCGCTCCGGTGACCAGTATTGTTCGATTCTTGTCCATGGTGTCCTGCTATTTTCTGAGAGCCCCTCGCCACTCGAAATGCCTCCTTTCGCAAAGCCGACATCTCTGCATTCCGACAGCGAAAAAGCGGAACCGAATAATAGGTATAGAGCGCTATGCATGCAAGATTATAGGCGAATCTCCGCGGGGTGCGAGCGCTACGACAGCTCAAGCATTTCGCGGGCATGGCGCAGGGTCACACTGGTAAGGTCTTTTCCGCCCAGCATGCGTGCCACTTCTTCGGCGCGTGCGCTGTCCGAGACCGGTTGGATTGAGGTGCGTGTGCGTCCCTCGCAGACCTCCTTGGCAACCACGAAGTGGGCCGCTCCGTGCACGGCTACCTGTGGAAGGTGCGTGATGCAGATCACTTGGTGTTGTTCTGCAACCGTCGTGAGCTTGGCTCCGATGGCATTCCCCATTTCACCGCCGACATTGGAATCGATTTCGTCAAAGACGAGGACGGGAATTCTGTCATGCTTTGCCAGCACCGCCTTAACCGCTAACATCACACGCGAAATCTCACCGCTGGAGGCAATCGCCTTCAACGATCGCATCGGTTCACCCACGTTCGGCGCAAAGCCGAAATCAACATCATCAAGTCCCGAGGGGCGGAAGCCATCCGCTGGGGTCACCGCCACCTTGAACTCCCCGTGTAGAAACCCAAGATCATGCAGGTGTTCCGTGATCTCTTTCCCAAGCCTGCTTGCACACTGTTTCCGCGCTTTTCGCAGAATCTCGCCAGAAGCGGCGGCCTGTTTCTTTGCCTCTGCGATTTCAGCATCGAGAGCCGAGAGTCGCTCGCCTCGCGTATTCAGTTCGGTCAGTCTGGCTTTTGACTGCTCCAGGAAGGTTAGCATCTCTGCGACACTGTTGCCGTACTTGCGCTTCAGCTTCTGAAGTAGCGCCATGCGGTCTTCCAGCCATACGAGCCGTTCGGGATCGGCGTCAATGCTCTGCACAAAGCCTGAAATGGTGTTCGACAGTTCCTGGAGCTGAATCGCAACGGATTCGACCTCAGAGCGCCACTCCTCCCCCTCTTCAACCAGGTCTGCAAGTTCTGGCAGTGTGCGTTGGGCGAAGGCGATCGCGTTGAAGGCCGAGGTGTCCTCCTCGATCAGTGCATTGCGGACCGCGTCGGCCAGTTCGAGAATGCGGCTCGCATTGGCCACGCGGGTATGCTCCCGTTGCAGATCCTCTTCGTCCGTATCCGTGAGGTCGGCATCCTCAAGTTCCTTGACTTGAAAGGAGAGCATGTCGATTTGCTGTTCGACGGCACGGTCGTCTCCGTCCAGTGCCTCTCGTTTCTGTTGCAGATCGAGAAGGGCGCGATAGGCGGAGGCATATACGTCACGTGCCTCGGCCAAATGCCCGTATGCATCAAGGATATCGAGTTGGAAGTCGGGGTCCAGAAGTGACTGATGATCGTGCGGGCCATGCATATCAACCAGTAGGATGCCGATGCGCTTCAGGGTCTGTGCGGTGGTGGGGCAATCGTTCACCAGGTTCTTGCCCGCTCCTGAGCTTGATATGAGGCGGCGGACGATCAGGGTGTTTCCGTCGCAGGCCTCCAGCCCCATTTCGTCGAGAAGGGTGTTGATCTCAGAGGGGTCCGAGAGCTCGAAGCACGCCTCTACCCCGCATTGTTCTTCACCTGCACGAATCATTGAGCGGTCGGCGCGGTCTCCGAGGACGAGTCCCAGCGCATCCGCCAGAATCGACTTCCCGGCCCCGGTTTCCCCCGTGATGACGTTCAGCCCCTCCTGCAGATCAACACGAATGTTGTCAACGATGGCGAGATTCTTGACTCTGAGTGTGCTCAGCATGGACAGACAATACAACGATGCTGACTCCGGCACAACGGGGAATGTGTGCCAAATAGCGTAGAAGTCAGAAACGGAGATTGAGGAGAAAGTTGATGAAATGGAGCACGGCCTTGCGGTAGTATGGGCCGCATGCAGAATGAACCCAGAGGCCGGGCCGGGGGAGGCCTGATGAGAATCGCTCTGAAGCTGACGTTCTCCGTGGCGTTGTTCATGGGAGTGTTGTCGGTTGTTGAAGGTGTGCTGCGAGGTTTTGGGTTTACGCCTCACCCGACATGCCGTCAGTACATCTATCGGTATCCGGATGAAGGCGGGCCGATGCGAGGTCTGCTTCCCCCGCTGTCCGCCGAGGAGAATGGCCCCATGCGTGTGCTCTGTCTTGGAGATTCATTCACCTACGGCATGGGGGTGGCCGAAAAGGAGACCTTTCCCGGTCGATTGAGGGCGCTACTCGGTCCGGGCGTTGAGGTGATCAATGCAGGCATGCTCGGATCAGGCCCTTTCTCGCAGAGGAAGTGCTTTCGTGACCTGCTGGCATGTCGACCCAAAGTGGTGATTCTCGGTGCTCTGATCAATGATGCCGTCGATGCCGAGCGGGAGGCAGCTGAGCGCCGCAAGCACGGGCCTCGGCATGGAGAGCCAACACGCTTCTCCCGGGGGGTGGGGTGGTTGAGGGATCACACGGCACTACAGCCGTTTCTTTACACGCTGCACCAAAGGATGAAAGGAATGCCGTATCCATTTGACCACCGAGACGTCACCTGGGAGCAGTTGAGGAAGCAGAAATTTGATCACTATAACGCGACGTTGGAGCGGGGCACGTGGGAAACGTTGGTGTTTCCTGCCTGGCTTGAGATCGAGAAGGAGTGCCGGCAGCGAGGGATCAGCTTCATGATCGTTGTCTTTCCTGTTGATGTACAGCTCTGGGAATCGAACGCGGGAGCACCGCAGATCTGTGCGATACAGAAGCGAATCGCCGAGTTTGCCGCTGATGAGCAGATTTCGAGCTGTGACCTGACCCCGGCATTTAGAAAGGCTACCCAGTCTGGGGAGCTGCGGCTCATGTACGGCGAAGCCGAAACGCTTCGCCTCCAGTCCAGACTGTTTACCGAGTCGCCTCCGGCGCTCTTTCTCAATGATGGGCACCCGAGTCCATTCGGCTATGCCATTGCAGCCGAGAAGGTCCACGCGCACCTTGCTGAGCATGCTCTGCTGCGCTGAGTCTGTGGCCACTAGCAGCCTGTCGGTGCGCGAATGCGGCATCGCGGCACTACTCGTCTGTGAAGTTCTGCACGCGTAGCCGTTCTTCACGCTCGGTGCGGAATCCCACCTCTTGCCACTTCCGCAGGTCCTCTCTCGATAGCAGTGCGCAGTGGGCTCTGTATGCGGAGGGTGTCATTCTCGTGGCGTGCCGAAAGGTGTTGGCGAAGTACTGGCTGCTGCCGAATCCGCACTCAAGCGCGATGTCGATGATCTTCATATCTGTTTCTCGCAGCAGGTTCTTGGCGCGCTCCGTTCGAAGTCGCCCGAGATACTCCATCGGCGTTCCTCCTGTCAGTCTTCTGACGATGTCGTTGAGCCGGGTCCGCTGCAGTCCGCAAGCGTTCGCCATCTGGGCGAGGGTCCACTTCTGGTCACAGGTTGATGAGAGGTCTGTCAGCAGTTGGTGAACCCTCTTCTCAGACCAAGAGTGAGTTTCAGTATCGACCGCCTCGCCGGTGATGATGCGTTTGAACTCAATCAGGATTGTTCGTAAGAGCGTTTGCGCGTGCGCGTCGCGCAGTTCATGTGTGCTCTGCAGTTCCCGGATCAAAGAAGGCACGAGCCCCCGCATGGTTGGTGTTGCGCGAAAGCAGTGGCACGCGCTGGAGGCGAACGCGGAACTCAGAATCAGCGCCTCCGTCTTGTTGAATCCGAGCGCTTTGTGGAACTCAAACGCCGACCGTGGAGTGGGGTAGTCCTCCTTTAGATGGAAAAGCACATGCCAGATTGTGTTGTCCGGTTCTTTGGGTGTGAGGCTGCCATGCACCTGCCACGGAAGCGTGAAATACACGGATCCGGGTTCGACCTTTTCAGGGACACCCTCCACCATCCATTCCATCACCCCGCGCTCTATGTACGTTATCTCCATGCCGCGGTTCTTGTGCGGCGTAAGCTCTGTACAGTGAAAGCGGCCATAGCTGATGATCTCTTTCATAAAGGCCCTTTCTAAATGTGTAGAATATACCACCCGAGATAACGACCGACAAGGAGGATATACCTGTGATCGAATGCCCCTCTGACAAACATAATTGGCTACCGCATTGTAAACAAGGAGGCACCAATGGCAGCAAAGCAGTCGAACACCTGGATCACGAAACTCCCCAAGGTTGGCATTCGCCCCACCATTGATGGTCGGTACGGCGGCGTCCGCGAATCGCTTGAAGGTCAAGTGATGGCGATGGCCAAGAATGCAGCCAAACTCATCAGTGCAAATCTCAAATACCCCAACGGCGAACCTGTTGAATGCGTCATCGCTGACAGCTGCATTGGTGGCGTGACCGAATCCGCAGCTTGTGCCGAAAAGTTCGATGCTGAGAACGTAGGGGTTTCTCTCACCGTCACACCGTGCTGGTGCTACGGCTCCGAAACCATGGACATGGACCCCATCCGCCCGAAAGCGGTCTGGGGCTTCAACGGTACCGAACGCCCCGGTGCTGTGTATCTCGCAGCGGTACTGGCTGGTCACTCCCAGAAGGGCCTGCCCGCCTTTGGTATCTATGGTCGCGATGTTCAGGATGCTGGCGACTCCTCTGTTCCTGATGACGTGAAGGAGAAGGTGCTTCGTTTTGTGAAGGCCGGGCTCGCCGTTTCGATGATGAAGGGCAAGTCCTATCTCTCCATGGGGGGCGTCTCCATGGGTATTGCTGGTTCAATCGTTGATCAGAACTTTTTCGAAGACTATCTCGGCATGCGCGTCGAAGCGGTCGACCTGACCGAGTTCACACGTCGCATGCGTGATGGCATCTACGATGAAGTCGAATACAAAAAAGCGTTGGCATGGGCCAAGGCTAATTGCAAAGAGGGGAAAGACCCCAACAAGCCCAGCAAGAAGCGCAAGCGCAAGCAGCTAGACAAGGAGTGGGAGGATTCCGTCAAGATGGCACTCATCACGAGTGACCTCATGTATGGAAACAAGAAGCTGGTCAAAGCCGGCTATAAGGAGGAGGCTCGTGGTCACAACGCGATTCTCTCTGGCTTCCAGGGACAGCGCCACTGGACGGATACCTCCGCCAACGGTGACTTCCTCGAAGCGATTTCCAACAGCTCCTTCGACTGGAACGGCATTCGTATGCCGCGTCTGGTGGCAACCGAGAACGACAGCCTGAACGGCGTGCCGATGCTCATGAGCTACCTGCTCACAAACACCGCACAGGTCTTCGCTGATGTGCGTACCTACTGGAGCCCAGATGCCATCAAGCGCGTCACCGGCCACACGGTAGAAGGCGCTGCTGAAGGCGGACTCATTCACCTGATCAACTCCGGTTCCGCCGCCCTCGATGGCAGTGGCGAGCAGACGGTCGACGGCGAGCCGGCGATGAAGCCGTACTGGGATATCACGACCAAGGAGAAGAACGCCTGTCTGAAGGCGACGACTTGGCATCCGTCCATTACGGAGTATTTCCCCGGCGGTGGCTGGTCTTCCAAGTTTGTCACCAAGGGGGGCATGCCGATTACGATGAGCCGTGTCAACATCGTCAAGGGTCTTGGTCCGGTACTTCAGATTGCTGAAGGATGGACTGTTGAGCTTCCCGCCAAGGTCCACAAGAAGCTTGATGATCGGACCAACAACACCTGGCCGACCACGTGGTTTGCTCCGCGCATCACCGGCAAGGGCGCCTTCACCGACGTCTACGAAGTGATGGCCAAGTGGGGTGCCAATCACGGAGCCTTCAGCTACGGCCATATCGGCGCCGACCTGATCACGCTGGCATCCATGCTGCGGATTCCGGTCTTTATGCACAACGTGGAAGACGGCGACGTCTACCGCCCGAGTGCCTGGAGTTCGTTTGGGACCGAGGGTCTTGAAGGCGCCGACTTCCGGGCCTGTCAGACGTACGGTCCCATCTATGGCTAATTGCTAACGAAGGAACCCGGTTTCGGCCGGGTTCCTCTTCTTTTCTTCTTAAGCATACTGCGTCAGGATCCGCCCTATGAAAAAGCTATCTGAGATTGTTCCAAAGAGTATTCTGTTTCCGTTCATTCTGCTTTCTACCTGCTTTGCCATGTGGGGGCTCTCTAACAACATGACAGACCCGCTTGTTAAAGCGTTTCTGAATATCTTTGATGACCTGAGTGTTGCTCAGACGGCCTTGATTCAGAATGCCTTCTACGGAGCCTACTTCTGGTTGGCCATACCGGGTGCAATCGTTGCGCGGAAGTTCGGCTATAAGAAGGGCGTTCTCGCAGGGCTTGGGTTGTACATTCTCGGCGGACTGCTCTTCTATCCGGCCAGCATTATGCTGCAGTTCTCTCCGTTCCTGTTCGCCTTTTTCGTGCTGGCTGGTGGCCTCTCCATTTTGGAAACCAATGCGAATCCCTACATCATTGCAATGGGCCCGGCCGACACAGCTACCCAGCGTTTGAACTTCGCACAGTCTTTTAATCCGATCGGATCGCTGATTGGCCTGTTCGTCTGCAAGTTCGCGATTCTTAAGAAACTCGAAGTGGTGAACGCTCAGAAGGTAGAGGGACTCGCTGCTGAAGAGTTGCTCGCGATTCAGAAAGAACAGCTCGACATTGTGATGACACCGTACTTCATTGCGGCGCTCTTTCTGATCGTTCTGTGGATCCTGATCGCCACTAACAAGAAGATGCCTGCTGTCAAGGAGCACGACCACAAGGCGCATGTCGGCCAGACCGTCAAAGACCTTCTGGCGAACAAGAACTACGTGTTCGCTGTAGTTGCGCAGTTCTTCTATGTCGGCGCACAGATTGCGGTCTGGACCTACACCATTCACTACATCACCGGCCAGCTGGGAATAGAAGACAGCGAGGCCATGAACTACCACATGATTGCCATCATTTCATTCTCGGTTGCCCGCTGGGTCTTCACGGGGCTGATGGTTCGCTTCAAACCGAGCTCCCTACTTCTGGTCGCTGCACTCATGGGCGTTCTCTGCTCACTGGGTGTCATCTTTGGTGGTGACAAGCTTGCATTCAATATGCCGATTCCGTTTGTTGGAAGCAGTCCGTTTACGCTTGGGGTTGCATGCCTGATCAGCACTTCGGTCTTCATGTCGCTCATGTTCCCGACCATCTTTGGTCTCGGTTCGCGCGGCTTGGGAGAAGGAACCAAACTCGGGGCTTCCGGTCTCATCATGGCGATTCTAGGCGGCGCGCTGCTTACGCTGCTCCAGGGCAAGCTGATTGACGTGTTCGGAGGCGAAGCTGCACTGGGAGCCGCTACGGCCAAGTCCTACCTTGTTCCGCTGGTCTGCTTTGTTGTGATTTCCGCCTATGCGGTGCTCGCAAAGCAGATCGAGAGAGCGGAGCCTGCAGCATCGTAGGTCTCACCGCCTGAACAGGCGCAGGCGGCAGCACGGGTTTGTCCGTTGCTGCCAGACCTGCGGGTTCACGCTTCAGGTGTGCAAGGCGGCTTTGGTCGCAGGACAAAAAAAGAGGAGAAGCAGGGCTAACCTGCTTCTCCCTTTTTTTGATTATGCCAAGAGCCCTTCAGGCGTGCATGCAGAGCATGCTTCTGAAGTGCGCCGAGTGAACGGCGGATGCGCTCTATAGGTAGGCTGCCAGCTTGTCAGACAGAGCCGCTTTGCTGGTGGCTCCAACCATCTGTTCTTGCACAACTCCGCCTTTGACGACAAGTAGGGTTGGAATGGAGCGTACGCCGAAATCACCGGCCAACTTGGGATTCTTGTCCACATCCACTTTGGCAACTTTCAGCTTGCCTGCAAGTTCCTCTGCGAGTTCATCAAGCGTTGGAGCAATCGCGCGGCACGGGCCACACCACTCTGCCCAGAAGTCAACGAGAACAACGTTCTCAGACTGCAGGACCTCTGATTCCCAATTACCATCCTCAATATGGATAACATATTCCGATGCCATAGTGCTTCTCCTCAGGCCGTTGGTCACGATGGCGACCAACAGTGTTGTTGGTTTTCTTGTTTGCTACCGCGAAATGCGTCCGGGCCACGGAAGCTCCGCGTCGGGCGCCCAGTAGGCAAGTTCGGTCAGTGACACGTTTGGTCCCAGTACCTGCGCGCACAGGACGTAGATCAAAACGCAGGCAACAATCATTGCAGCAATGGCCGAGGTGATAAATGTCCAGTGTGCGTCATCTGTTGTGAGTTCGGGTTGTGCTACTGATGGAGCCGCGGTTAGTGGTTCTGCCGCATCGGAGGCGTCTGGAGCGGTCGTCGAGCGCTTCACCGAGACACTTTTGACGGAACGGCGCTGTGACGGACGCTTCACCTTGATGGTCTTCTTCTGCGTATCGGGAACGACAGCATCCTCGGGGGCCTCAATCTGTGCCGTCTTGTTTAGGTCGCTGCCGCCTTCCGCAGCTGGCGGCTTCTGTATTCTGACGGTTGGGGCCTCGCTGGGGCGTTTAAGTCGAATGGTCTTGGGGCCAGAGGCCTTCTCGTCTCCGTCCCCACCAAGCGCGGCTTCCAGCGAGATGCGGGAGGTCTGTCGTTTTGGATCCGGGGATGGAGCCTCACCCGCATCAGCGCCAGTGGCCGAGGAGACAATGACGGGGCCGGAGAGCTTCAGCGCATCTGCCGCAGCGGGTTTGATCTTGATTGTTCTTGGCCCGACAGGCAAAGGAGTAACAGGCTTGGCTTTCGCCGTTTCCAGCGGAATCTTGGAGGTTTCTCGTTTTGAGCCAGCCGGTGCATCCTTGTCCGCCTCTTTGCGCGGAATTCCAACCGCGGGCCGCAAAGTGACGCTCTTGGGCTTCTTGACTGCGGTTGGGGTGGCTGGCGTAGGCTTTGCCGCTGGGCCCTTTTTCACCTTGGGAGACTTAATCGTGACGGGATTTCTGGGTTTTGCTTTGAGACGAGCCGTCCCCGGGGTGGCTACAGGATTCGGGCGTGCTTCCAGTGAGGGTGATGGTACGGGCGAACTTGCCTCCACAGTCGCCGCGGTGGGAGCATCGTCAGCGTCAGGAAGCTTGATCCGCATGGTGGGTGATGTTCGGGGTTCGGGCGCAGCCGGGGTTTTTTTAGGCGCGGGAGCGGCGGGGGCCGCTGGTTTGGCCTGCTTTCGCAAATTCAATTTAGGGGGAAGCGCACTATCATTCACGGGTGTGTCGGCCATTATCAAACTCCTATGCTCTCAGTCGCCCCACTATAGCGACCTGTTCGAGAGAGCGTCAACAGCAACCTTGCCAGGGGAGCGCCCCTAGACTTCCATAATCTCTTGTTCTTTGGCCTTCACGGCGTCATCAATTTTCTTGATGTAGCCGTCTGTGTCTTTCTGGATGGCCTTCAGGGACTCATCACGCTCATCCTCCGTGATCGTTCCTGCCTTCTGTAGTGCCTTGACCTGCTCGTTGGAGTCGCGACGGACGTTGCGAACAGCAATACGCCCCTCCTCTGCGGTCCGCTTGGCCAGCTTGGTCATTTCAATGCGCCGCTCTTCGCTGAGCTCCGGAATCGGGACACGCACCACGCGACCATCATTCATGGGGGTTACCCCCAGGTTGGCGCCAAGGATGGCCTTCTCAATATCGGCCAGGGCCGTGGGATCATAGGCATTGATAACGATGAGACGGGGTTCGGGGGTCGAGATCCCGGCAAGCTCGCGTAGACGTGTTGGTGTGCCGTAGTAGGGCACCTGGATGTTCTCAACGAGGGCAGGGGACGCCTTTCCCGTTCGAATTCCAGAAAACTGTTCTTCAACAAAAAGAACGGACTTTGACATCTTGTCATCACTATCAAGTAGAACTTCTTCGGTGCTTTCCATATCGAACTCTCCTGGCTATTCCGTTACGAGCGTGCCGATCGTTTGTCCTTGGACGACGCCCTCAATTGTTCCTGATTCGAAGAAATCAAAGACTACAATGGGAATGTGATTCTCCATGCAGAGCGAAAAGGCGGCAGCATCCATGACTTTGAGAGAACGGCTTAGCGCATCCCGGTAGGTCAGGGTTGCGTATCGCTCTGCGTTTGGATCCTTCTCGGGATCTGCCGAGTAGACGCCATCAACCTTCGTGGCTTTCAGCAGAGCATTTGCGCCAATCTCGCTGGCGCGAAGCGCGGCGGCCGTGTCTGTGCTGAAGAAGGGATTTCCCGTTCCGCCGCCAAAGATCACAACACGCCCCTTCTGTAGGTGGCGCAGAGCCTTGCGTAGAATGAAGGGCTCCGCAACACGCGCCATGCTGATCGACGTCTGCACACGGGTTTCTAAACCGATCTGCTCCATCGCATTTTGCAGTGCCAGCGCATTCATGATGGTGGCCAGCATACCCATGTGATCTCCGCAGGATTGATCAATCCCGCGTTCGGCACCGCTCAGGCCACGAAAGAGGTTGCCGCCGCCAACCACAATGGCGACTTCAGCGCCAAAATCGACTAGCGTCTTGATGCGCTCGGCGACTCGTAGGGTGGCTGCGTGATCAATGGCCAGCCCGCTCTCGCGATCCTGCAGGGTTTCCCCGCTGAGTTTTAGCAGGATGCGCTTGTATTTAAGCGGACTCTTGGGATCTGACATGAACCATGCCTCCGGTCTCTGTACGGGTTGTGGAATCTGAGCCACACCGTAGCGAAAACCGATGGAACCGTAAATAGAAAACACTATACGCAAGTCTTTGATGGCCCATCTGCGATTTGGTGCAGAGCACAGGATGCTCTCGTCTCATAATCGTAATCCTGCTCGTACTCGTACTCGGTCAGTCATCCTGAGCTTGCCGAAGGATCTCCGGCGCGGTTTTCCCGCAAGATCCGGGGAATGTCCAAGAAGGCGGGTAGCGAGACACGGCAAGAAAAAAGGGACAGCCTTGCGGCTGCCCCTTTCGTGGTTTGGATTCTTGGGTGCGTCCTAGTTCTGGCCGCGGCCCTTCACGCCTTTGGTGTCCTTGGTGATGACTTTCGCCTTCTCCTTGGGGCGCAAGCTGCGGCAGGCTTTGCCCGCCTGCCACATCTCGGAGTTGCCGATAACAGCCAACTCTTTGTCGAGACGCTCTTTGTAGTCTTTACGACCACACATGCGAATAACGCGCTTGGTCTCGCTACCATCCTTGACCGCTTTGTAAAGGTCCTTGAATACTGGCAGCGTGGCCTTCTTGAACTTCGGACGCCAGTCGAGAGCGCCGCGCTGCGCTGTTGCTGAGCAGTTGGCGAACATCCAGTCCATGCCGTTCTCGTCGACAAGGCGGATGAGGCTCTGTGTGAGTTCCTCGACCGTTTCATTGAACGCTTCGCTCGGACTGTGGCCATTCTTCCGGAGGACCTCGTACTGAGCCTCCATGACGCCGGCCAGTGCTCCCATGAGAATGCCGCGCTCACCGGTCAGGTCGCTGTGTACCTCGTCCGCGAACGTGGTCGGGAAAAGGTAGCCGGATCCAACACCAATACCGAGGGCGATGCAGCGTTCTTCAGCGCGTCCTGTTGCGTCCTGGAAGACGGCGTAGCTGGAGTTGATTCCCGCTCCATTGAGGAAGTTGCGACGCACGGAGGTTCCGGAGCCTTTCGGTGCGACCATGATGACGTCGACATCGGCAGGTGGAATAATCCCCGTCTGGTCTTTGTAGACAATGGAGAATCCGTGCGAGAAGTAAAGGGCATCGCCGGGGTTCAGGCACTTCTTGATCGTGGGCCAGACGATGCGCTGGGCGGCATCGGTCACGAGGACCTGAATGACGGTGGCGCGGGTGCAGGCTTCCTCGATATCGAAGAGCGTCTCACCAGGGATCCAGCCATCACGCTTCGCCCGGTTCCAGTCCTTCTTGAAGGCTTTGGATTGGCCGATGATGACGTTGAACCCGTTGTCTTTCAGGTTCAGAGCTTGTGCGGGGCCCTGCACGCCGTATCCGATGATCGCGATGACCTCTTTCTTGAGAACCTTGCGAGCCTTGGCTTTAGAAAACTCCTTGCGCATGACGACATTCTCTTTGACGCCACCAAAATCAATCACTGCCATTGTGAATTCCTCCTCAATATCTACGGCAGATGCAGAGTGCTTCCGCCATCGGTGAAACGCGTGGATAATAGGGCCTTTCCCTTTTAGGTCAATGTCTTTTTGCGAGTTGGCTGGCGGCTACTGCCTGATCCGGTCGACTTTGCCCTGCGAATCGACTTGCTGCCGTCGCCGTGTACGCCAGTCGAGTGGGGGCAAGCCACTCGGCCGTCTGTCCATCTGAGTCTAGAATTGCCTGGCAGTATTACCCCCCTGGGGCGATCCCGGCGATTGTGTAGGTATATTGAGTCATGCCCCTCAATATCTGTAGGAGTGATAGACAGTTTCTCATGAGAATGCTATGATGTTGCTTGGATTGGATGGAAAATGTGCTGACAGCTTGTGAAGCAACCCCAAAAGAGTGAGGTCGGGAATGAAGGCGATAACATGCGCACTGGGAGTAGCTCTCCTATTGATGGGCTTCAGTAATACGGCGTTGGCAGGCAGTCGTGGAGGTAGGGGCAATAGGAGGGGCAACAACAGGGGAAGTGCTCGTGTCATCAAGTCAAAACACACAGGTGTTGTGAAGCGTATAGAGTCAGTGGATCTCTCCGCACAACATGCCGCCGCCAAGAGGCAATCTCAGCACAATTCTACGGTATCTGCCCCCGTTTCCAGCGCTGGCTTTGCTGAACTATTGAAAGCCGCAAGGGCCAAGCGAGAAGCGGATGCTCAGGAGGAGGCCCGCAAGAGCGCTGCGTCTTTCTCCAAACGGTAGCTGCAGCTACGCCTGCCTTCGACACGTGCGCGCCGGAGGCAGGAATGCTGCCCTAATCTGTACATTCTCCATCCTCAGAGATGTGTGCGGAAGTACTCGATAGCGGGGACGAGGCCTTCCTTCAGAGGAACCTTCGGCTCCCAGCCCAGGAGGGTCTTCGCAAGGGTGATATCCGGCTTTCGTCGCTGAGGATCGTCCTTCGGGAGAGGGTGATACACGAGCTTTCCAGTGCTTTCGGGAATGAGCTCAAGAATGGTCTCTGCAAGCTCTTTGATCGTGAATTCACCGGGGTTGCCTGCGTTGATAACGGGGATGTCGAATCCCGCTTTACCGCAGGCTGCTTCCAGTTCGGTTCTGTCTTTGTCCATCAGCGCAACGAAGGCGTCGATAAGATCGTCGACATACTGGAAGCTGCGCGTTTGCTCTCCGTCACCGTAGAGCGTGATGTCTTCGTTGCGGAGGGCTTGCATGATGAAGTTACTGATGACCCGTCCATCTTGCGGATGCATGTTCGGGCCGTAGGTGTTGAAGATACGGACCAAACGTGCATCAACGCCATACTCGCGGCGATAGTCGACGCAGAGCGACTCTGCGGCTCGCTTGCCCTCGTCGTAACAGCTACGGATACCAATGGTGTTCACATTGCCCCAGTAAGTCTCAGGTTGGGGGTGCACCATTGGATCCCCATAGATCTCAGAGGTGGAGGTGTGCAGAACGCGCGCCTTTGTCTTCAGCGCCAGCTCAAGCACATTCATCATCCCCAGAAATGAGGTTTTGATGGTTTCTACCGGATTGCGCTGGTAGTGAATTGGAGATGCGGGACAGGCGAGGTTGTAGATGTCGTCGAACTGCCCCCAGAACGGTTGTGTGACATCCTGCAGCAGAAACGTAAACCTCGGGTTGTCCTGGAAATCATAGATATTCGACTTGTTCCCCGTGAACAGGTTGTCCATGACCGTGACTTCGTGCCCGAAGTCGAGGAGTCGCCGCGTGAGGTGCGACCCCAGGAATCCGGCACCGCCGGTAATGAGAATCTTCTTCATGGCTACTCCGTTGCCGGGGACGCATCGATCTCATCAGCAGTTTGGGTTTCTGCTTCGGGCGAGGAATCGCCACCCTCGTCGCTTTCAGCAGGTGCTGCGTCACCCTCTATCTCGTCTTCAGCTTCAAATGTGATGGCCGAGACGAGCGAGTCGCCTTCATCCAAGTTGATGAGTCGTACACCTTGGGTAGACCGACCAATCACCGAGATGTCGCTGACGTGCATGCGGATCATCTTGCCATTGGCCGTGATCAGCATCAGGGAGTCACTTTCCTTGACGGTCTGAGCACCGACAACATTTCCGTTACGCTCTGTAGTGCGAATGGCAATGATGCCAATTCCGCCGCGGTTCATGACGCGCCACTCATCAAACGAGGTGCGTTTGCCGTAACCGTTCTCTGTGCATACCAGGAAGGTGCTCTCGGGGTCAACGACATCAAGGCTGTTGAGGCGGTCGCCTTCGCGAAGCCTGATTCCGCGGACACCGCGCGTCACGCGGCCTTGATCCCGCAGTCGCGTTTCCTCAAAGCGAACACTCATGCCCGTTTCTGTGGCCAGCATCAGTTGGTCATCACCTTGGGTCAGCTTGACCTCAAGCAGCTCGTCGTCCTCGTCGATGTTGATGGCGATGATGCCGTCTTTGCGGACGTTGCTGTACTTCGCCAGATTCGTCTTCTTGATGACGCCCTTGCGGGTAGCCAGCACCATGAATAGGCTGGGGTCGAACTCCCGAATCGGAATCGTGGCGGCGATGGCTTCGTCATCACGCAGGTCGAGCAGGTTCACGATTGCTTTGCCACCAGCGATGCGACCCGCCTCTGGAATCTGGTGTACCATCTTCCAGTAGACCCGTCCGCTACGCGTGAAAAACAGCATGCGGTCGTGCGTCGTTGCGGAGAACAGGTGCTCCACAAAATCTTCCTCACGGGTCGCCATGCCGGCGACGCCCTTGCCTCCGCGCCGCTGGGCCTTGTACGTGTCGGCGGATACGCGTTTGATGTAGCCGGTATGGCTGATCGTGATGATGCAGGGCTCATCCGCAATCAGGTCCAGAATATCCACGTCGTCCTGCGCGGCGGTGATCTCCGTGCGACGGGTATCCGCGTAGCGTTGCTTGATCTCGACCAGCTCATCCTTGATCAATGCGTAGAGCTTCTCGTCGTGTTCGAGCAGGTCCTTCAGTTCCGCAATCAGAGCCTCCAAAGCAGCCAGTTCGGCTTCCACCTTTTCGCGCTCGAGCCCGGTGAGCTGATAGAGGCGCATTTCGAGAATGGCCTTGGCCTGGATTTCGCTGAATTGGAAGGTGGCAATCAGGTTGTCCCGGGCCTCATCACGGTTCTTGGCAGCACGGATGATGCGCACGACGTCATCAAGGTTCTCCAGGGCTTTGATCAACCCCTGGAGGATATGGGCGCGTGCTTCGGCTTTTGCGAGATCGAAACGAACGCGACGTGTCACCACGTTGAACCGGTGCTTGATGAATTCAGAGAGCATCTCTTTGAGGTCGAGCACCTTTGGCTGTCCATCGACGATGGCGAGCATGTTGGCACCGAATGTCGTCTGCAGCATGGTGTGCTTGTAGAGGTTGCTCAGGATCACGTCACCCATGACGCCCTTCTTGAGCTCAATGATGATACGAACCGGCTCTTTGCGGTTGGATTCATCGCGCAGATCGGAGATGCCCTCGATGGTCTTCTCCTGCACCAGGTGTGCCATAGACTCGATCAGTCGAGCCTTGTTGACCATGTAGGGGAGTTCGCTGATGAGAATGGTGTCTTTCCCCGTCTTCTCATTCGGGATGATCTCGGCGCGTCCCCGTACGCGGATTTGGCCACGGCCGGTCTTGTACATCTGCTCGATGGGCTGCATGCCACAGATGATACCCTCGGTGGGGAAGTCCGGGCCTTTGATGAACGCCATCAGATCGGAGACGGTGGCGTATGGCTTGTCAATCAGGTGCACCAGTCCGTCCACGAGCTCGCCGAGGTTGTGCGGCGGGATGTTCGTGGCCATGCCGACGGCAATACCGGTTGACCCATTCAGCAGGAGGTTGGGAACCTTGGACGGCAGCACGAGCGGCTGTTCCAGAGATTCATCGTAGTTGGGTCCAAACTCGACCGTATCTTTGTCGATGTCGGACAGCAGTTCCTCGGCCATACGGTCCATGCGGATTTCGGTATAACGCATGGCAGCGGCGGCATCGCCGTCACGGGAGCCGAAGTTGCCCTGGCCATCAACCAGCGGGTAGCGCATGGAGAAGTCCTGCGCCATACGTACGATGGTGTCATACACGGCGGTATCCCCGTGAGGGTGATACTTACCGATGACGTCACCGACCACGCGGGCCGATTTCTTGTATGCGGAGTTGTGCGTATTGTTCAACTCGCGCATCGCGAACAGGACGCGGCGATGAACCGGTTTGAGCCCGTCTCGCACATCGGGTAGGGCACGCCCAACGATGACACTCATGGAGTAGTCGATGTAGGACGCGCTCATTTCCGATTCGATCGGAATGTTGGCAATATGCTGATCTATCTGTGTGTTCTCGTCCATAATCTCTAGATATCCAGGTTGGCGTTGAGGGCGTTCTGTTTGATGAATTCCCGGCGAGGAGCAACTTCGTCTCCCATCAGCACGGTGAACATGTCGTCCGCTTTGACGACGTCATCCAGCACAACTTTGAGCAGTTTGCGCTTTTCAGGATTCATGGTGGTTTCGTAGAGCTGTTCCGGGTTCATTTCACCCAGACCTTTGAAGCGCTGGATGCGGCGGCCTTTGCGCCCCAGCTCTCGCACCGTATCAAGCAGCTCCGGCAGGGAGTAGAGCGGTTGGGGAGCGTCGCCGTTGACGAATTCACAGCAAGGCGTCTCTGCCGGTTCGTACTGCCCGATTGTGAAACCATATTGCTCCAGGCTTGCCGCAACCTTGGCCATGCGGGAGGCGATGTGGATTTCGGTCCAGCTCAGTCTAACGACGGACTGCTCGTCCGGCTCTGTGACGCCATCCTCGACTTCAATGGGTTGCCCGGAGTCGCGCTCGGCGGTCTCCTGCAACTCTGCGCGTTCTTCATCTGTGTAGACGAACTGTATACGAGAGGTCTCAGTGCCACGGATCGTGGCCATGTACCGGGGGAACTCGCCGGTTTCGGGGTGGCGGGCATGGATGTAGTCCATAACGTCGATTCGGCGCCGCTCCAGGGTTCGCGTGGCCGATTCGAGATCCATCAGCACCCTCAGAAGCTCCATCAGCTCTCCATCGGCCAGTTTGCTGTCATCACCATAAGTGATGGCCACGTTCTGTGTTCCGAGAGCCAGAAGCCGCTTCGTCAGGTCGGGCTCGGTGTCGATATACTCTTCCTGCTTGCCCTTTGTGATCTTGAAGAGCGGAGGTTGAGCCAGGTACATATGCCCGTGCTCGATCAGTTCCGGCATCTGGCGGTAGAAAAAGGTTAGCAGGAGCGTACGAATGTGCGCGCCGTCTACATCAGCATCCGTCATGATGATGATCTTGTTGTAGCGCAGTTTCTCCAGGTTGAAATCATCACGGCCAATGCCAGCGCCGATGGCTGAAATCAATGCGCGGATTTCCTTGTTGCTCAGGATCTTGTCCAAACGGGACTTCTCGACGTTGAGCACCTTGCCGCGCAACGGAAGAATGGCCTGATTCTCGCGGTTTCGGCCCTGTTTGGCCGAACCGCCGGCGCTGTCGCCCTCGACGATGTACAGCTCGCAGACTTCGGGGTCGCGATTGGAGCAGTCGGCGAGTTTGCCTTTGAGACCGGCGGAGTCCAATGCGCCCTTGCGCCGCGTCAGGTCGCGTGCTTTGCGTGCGGCGGCGCGTGCGCGGGCTGCCATCATGGATTTGTCCACAATAACGCG
>JABGOW010000136.1 GCA_018645275.1 Verrucomicrobiota bacterium | reverse complement strand
TAGAGGTAAATATGCCATACCCTATCTAACAGAGCAAGCGTGACATGACACTAGGCGCATTCCAGCAGTATTTACGGAACCAGAACAGCTTCTGCATTTGGGACTTCGGCTATGACAAGCTCGTGCCAATGATGTCGAACCCGAATTTCAACCCCAAGTCATACTCCGTTGAGAACAGCGTATTTGGCTCGCTGGGACGTGGCAATTGGTACAGCGCGGCAGCTAACGTACTTTCAGGCGTAAGATGGAGCCGAGAACCGGAGGAAAGGGCGCTCTGTGTAGTAGAAGGTACGGGGGAGAGTTCAAAGGTCAGGCTTGACGACCCAACTGTCCCACCAGAAGCACTGCTGTGCAGTTCCTCAACGCGCATGGATTTCGTCGCCAACGAATCCATGGATCTGGTGGTCACCGACCCGCCGTTTGGCAACAACCTCTACTATGCTGACCTGGCCGATTTCTTCTACGTATGGCTGCGCATCCCTCTCCTGAAGTGGTATGAAGGACTACCCGAAAGGGAGTACTTTGTGCCCGAACGGACGCCGCACAGCCTTGAGGCCATTGACAACCCAGCTGAGCACCCCGACGACCGTGAACCCTACGAGAAGGAGCGATTCATAAAGGACCGCGTCCTTCACACGGTTCGCGAATTGACAGGTGACGACACTCTGGAAGTCAGCGCGGTGAACCCTCTCCATCGGCCCGTCCCCTCCTCTGACTTTTACTGCCAAACACTGACGGCGTGTTGGGCCGAGTCCCACCGCGTGCTGAAGCCCGGCGGGCTTCTGGCGTTCACGTTTCACCACAGCGAAGATGAGCCCTGGTTGGACGTCCTGGAGTCGCTGTTCCATGCCGGTTTCATTCTCGTGGCGACGTACCCCATCCGCTCCGACGAGATGAAAGGTGATAAGGCGCAATTCGGCTCCAAGAAGATCGAGTATGACATCATTCACGTCTGTCGAAAGCGCCTGGACGATCCCGTGGCAGTCAGTTACGCGGCGATGCGACGCTGGGTGAAACAGGAATCTGCCCAGCTCAAGCTGATGCTCGAACACACGCATGGTGAAGACCTGCCTGAATCAGACCTTCGGGTCATTCTCCGCGGCAAAGCTCTCGAGTTCTACAGCCGCCACTACGGCGAAGTTCGCACCGGTGAAGGCGAGAACCTGACCGTCCGAGATGCTCTTGTCGGCATCAACCAGCTTCTGGACGACCTTATCAGTGAGGGTACCGGCGGCATCCGAGCCCCCGAAGAAGCCGAGCCTACCTCGCGCCTGTTCCTCAGCATTTTCGCCGGCCGAGACACCATCCCCCGTGATGAACTGCACAAGATCCTGAGAGGGACTGGTATTGCCCAAGGAGACCTCGAATCACGCGGCTGGATCAAGGCTTCCGGGACAACCATCAACGTTGCGCCAATTCCCGAGCGTTTCGCGTACTTCACCACCCGAGGCCGGACCCGCAAGATCCTGAAGACCGACATCGACCAAGCCCACTTCCTGATTGGGGCCGCTCTCCCCGGCAGCAATCTCAACATCGAACGCGAACTCGACAAGGGCAGCTTCAAAGTCAAGGCAAGCGTCGGCCCCATCCTCTCCTGGCTCGGGGAAACCGCCGCCGACACCACTGCCTGCAACGCAGCGAAGCTCGCCGCCCAGCTCCTCGAACACTGGCGAACCAAGATCAGCAAACTGCCCGAAGACAAACAGATGACCTTCCTCGATCAGTTGGGAATCAGGGATGGCTGACACTGACACAACAACAGCGGCTGTGCCATCACCTTCAGGTGGCCTCTGGGATAAGCTCGGCAACCACTACGAGGGCATTTGGTCTGTCGGGAGGATGTTTGACCTTCTGGAAGGAGAGATCAATACCATTGAGTTCGAGCCCCTCGTTGATGGCCGGGGGATAGAATTCAGGATCACTCGATTGGACGGCACCTACGAATTCCACAGTGCGAAGAGACAGGCACCAGGCAATTCCTGGACTCTGTATGAACTCAGCAAGACCGACCCCAAGACGGGGCGGTCGACTTTGGGAGACCTTCTGGAGAAGCTAGAACGGCATCCTGGAGCTTTGGCGCGATTCGTTTCTGGCTCCAGCTCCATGCTACAAGACCTCCGCGATCGACGGTTCCGGCAATGTCAGACCTTCGAGGATTTCAGGCTGACCATGGTGGAGGCCGACCAGAAGTACCTCGATGACTTCACCAAGTACATCCAGGGCGAGCGGGATGCAGAGACAGCGTACAATCTCCTTTGCCGTCTGGAAAGCCACGCGCTTGACGAAGCAACTCTGGAACAGGTAGTCGATCGCCGCATCCGGTACGTGCTCTGCCAGACAGACGGGAAGCCCTGCAATCCCCAGGTCGTCCGATTCTACATGGCCGGGAAGATCGTCGATTTCCTCCGAAGGACGATGGCCCAAGACGATGTTCAAGCCTTGGTGACCGAAGGCGGCTTCGCTGAACGCCGTCTGACCGATCGGAGTTCCGATCAAGCCGCGATCCGATCGAACACCGACGCGTTTATGCAGGAGGTCGACGTCCTAGCCGTTGGCGGGAAGCCAATACCACGTGACGAGGCATCCCAAATCATCGCTCTTGTTTCCGCCGATTGCCCGAGCAATGTCTTCGTGCAGGGCACTGCTGGACAGGGAAAGAGCTTTGTCCTTGCACAGGTTGTCCAAGGCTTGCGGGAAGTCGGCCTTCCCGTGTTGATTTTGAGACTCGATTGCCTTCCTGACGAAACCACTGCCGATGCGCTGGGGCTCGCAATGGGGCTAGCGGCATCGCCCGTTCACGCGCTCTGTGCTGTCGCGTCACCCGGCCCGTGTGTATTGGTTCTCGACCAAGTCGACGCAGTCAGTCAAGCTTCGGGAAGGAACCCCCGTTTGTGGACTGCCCTCAATGCTCTCCTTGCCGACTTCGCATCGATGGAGGGGAGGGCTGATGTACGATTGGTAATGGCATGCAGGAGCTTTGACGTCGAGAATGATGCCAGAATCCGCGCACTGTGCACGACGGGGCATGATTTCGAGACTATTGAGCTTGAGAACCTGGCGACAGATGTGGTAAGGGAAGTCCTCAGGGAAGCCGAATACTCTCCAGCGTCCTTCTCCGACCAGCAGCTGGAGGTCCTTCGCCTGCCCGAGAACCTCTTCCTTTTCCTGCAGAGCAGCCAAGCCGGACGGCCCGTGTTTTCCTGCATCCACCAGCTTTACGAGGGCTTCTGGGACGTGAAGTGCAGCAGGTGTTCGCAGACCTCGAACGGCACGGCACAATGGTACGAGCTGGTCCAGACTATGACTGATTACCTGAGTAGGAATCAGATACTGGCAGCGCCAGGCTCCATCCTTGATCCCTACCAAGGGGTCGACGTGCTGTGTCGTGAGAACGTGCTGGTGCGTAGACATGGCATGGTACGCTTCTTCCATGAGGGTTTCTTCGACTATGCGTATGCGCGCTTCTTCGCTGCAGCGGAACAGACGCTTGTGCAGCTACTTCGAGGCGGG
>JABGOW010000283.1 GCA_018645275.1 Verrucomicrobiota bacterium | reverse complement strand
TTAGGTGTCCGGTATCATCCCGGATTAGGTGTCCGGTCTCGCCGGAATACGCACCAAGGCATACGAAAAGGGCGAACCGAATCTCATGCTCTGGCTGATGCTTGGCGTCTATACGGGATTGCGCTTGAAGGACGTGATCACGATCACATGGGACAACGTAGACTTCAGCAAGCGGCTAGTGAGTCGCGTTGCCGCCAAGACTCGCAAGTACACCAACGGCAAAGCCATTCCCATACCGATGGCCGTGCCGCTGGAAACTGCCCTCAAGTCGTACAGGGATAGCGTGGGCAAGCCCGACGAGACATACCTCTTCCCCGACTACGCCAAGGACTACAAAGGAGGCGGCAAGGATCGAGCCGAGGAGTTGATCAATACTCACTACAAGGACTGCGGCATCCGCAGACTCCGCGAGAAGACGGCACAACGCAAGAGGCGTTCAACGGAGGTCGGTTTCCATAGCTTGCGCCACACATTCATAACCATGTGCGCGGACAACCGTGTCCCCCTCCATGACGTTCAAGCCATGGTGGGACACATGACGCAGGAAATGACACAGACCTACACGCACAGTAGCATGGAAGGTCGCAGGAAAGCCGTGAGCGTGCTCCCCGACCACACACCCACCAAGAAGAAGCCCACTCGCACCTAAAGGAGTACTATCCGTGCGAGATTCCCACAGCTTCCGGGTGACGTGGATCACGCTCGCCCTGGCGGCCGGGGTTCCGCTGGAACTGGTCCAGCGTGTGACCGGGCACAAGACCGTGGAGATCGTGCTGAAGCATTACTTCCGCCCCGGGCGTGAAGACTTCAAGCAGCGCATCCTCGCCGCCATGCCGCGCCTACTGGCCGGGCCTGCGGATGGCAGCAAGACGATCGATGTGGAGGCCGTGGAGACGCCGGACAAGGGCGTTTCGGATGCCCTGGACAAAGCACTGGCAGTACTGAAGGGCGTGACCGGCAAGGCGAATCAGAAGCTGGTTGCTGAGGCTGCAGAATTTATTATGGCGGCGCGGTAATCTGCCGCAGCGTTCCAGTACTATCGGCCAGGAAGGCCACATACCCTATAGGCCGACAGCCCTGACTATGCCGATAGGGAATGCTGATAGAGCCAGGCGTTGACGTGGGCGATTGTTGACCTGGATGGCAGACGATTTGCCTTAAGCCTCAGGTCGTGACAGCGCCAGGCACCGTCAGGACCGAGTGTGATTTCGAGCGTGGCGCGTTCGGGAGCGAGTACGCGGTAGATGTAGCGGTCGCCACCGCGAACCAGGTGGAGATAAGACCCAACACAGTTGCATTGCTCCCGGCCCTCCCATTTAAGTTCCTGTTCAGTTGTGATCGGAACGATGGTGGGGGTGCCCGGAATGGGTGGATCGGGCAGGAGATATTTGAGTTTGATCTTCTTCTTACGAATAATGGCCCAACGCTCGAGAACAGCCTGGTATTGCGCGGCCGTCTCGTCATGGAAGGTATTTACTTCGGCAATGGTACGGAACGGTCGGAGTTGACGGGTGTCATGCATTCTGCGCATCAGATCCATCGCATGCTCTAGGTGCTCGGCCGTTGGGGCTCTGTCGAACTCGTCGGCACTGGCGGCGACCTCCTTCAGTAGGCTATGCGACACCAGGTGCGTAGTCGCGGGGCTACAGGCAAGCGCAATAACCCCACATCCAAGCGTTGATTGGTGGGCCAGCAAGCGAGAGACCTTCGGATCACGGTGCAGGGAACTTTTGAGGTAGCGCAGAGTACCCAGAGAGGCCACCTCGGGATCCAGCCGGCGCAGGAGCTTGACAACCGACTCCTTGCCTGGAAATCCGAGCCAGGTGAGGATATCCTTCTGTTTGTGGGCACAGTGCGGGACGGCGAGTTTCGCCCCGACAGATTCCTCTTTGGATGTAAATTCGGCATTGTTGGCAACACAGTAGGCCAGAACACGGTTCGATTGGGCAAGGTCACGGAAGATCTTCGACTCCTGTATGAGCTTAAGGAAAATCCACTGGTGGCTGGGGAAACCCTCCACTATTTGGGCGATCTGCTCCGAGATCTGTGCGCGAAATGCCTCAAAGGCTGCCGATTTCCGGGTCTGCTCCTCGTCCGTGGAGCTGACCGAGACGGGACGAAGAAGCCTGAAATCCGGCCAAAACTCACGCCATCGAGCCTGGGGGTGCCGCTTTTTACGTCGGGCACGGGGAGCATCGCCCCATTCGATACGCATCTCGTGTGAGGCATCCCCTATCAGGAGAACGCCGGCCGAGAATTCAAAAGCCAGTGATTTATCGGCCATACGCCATTCCCCCTTGGCATGCAGGCAGGATGTTAGATGTTAAGACGAGCCCCTCAAGCTCGGCGGGTTATGATGGCGCATTCCTTGCGGTTGTCCATGTATCGGTCAATGCCGCCAGTCAGAATAGCTGTGGCCTCCCCGTCCTCGAAAGAGAAGTGCAGCCTTCGATCATGGAGATCCTTGCGACCAGGTCCACTCCGGGGCACCATTGTGCAGGAGAAGTCTATGTTCCTCCGGTCCATCAGCTGCTTGAGTTCCGCTAGGCACTTCCGGTCTGCGGACTCAAGAGTCACAAGCTCAACGCCGGCGACATCACGGCCAGACAGCGCGACAAGTAGGTCAAGGAGCTCCACTAAAGACCCAGAACTAGCGGGCGATGCCAGAGCGTATGGATCCCGAATCCCTATTCGTTCTATCTTACGACCTGCCGCGAAAGCAAAGTCGGCAGCAGTGTCGCGTTTGGCCCCGCGTGGATACTCATTGATGGTGGCCGCCGCTGGCGACGTAAGCGACAGAAGATCAATTTCCGTCCACCCCTGCCGCATGGATTTGAGCTTCGACTGCGAAAGTGCGATCCCTCGCCATGCCGGGGAAACTAAAGGCGATTCCAGGAACGACGACGGTAAATTAGTTGAATACCAACTAGCTCCGTCTCCGTCGGAACAGGTAACCAATCGAGGCCAGGCTCTGCCGCTGAAATTCTCAGGCAATTGCCACAGCTTGAATCGACCGTCCCTCGCACAGGGGGCTAGCCACTCTGCGATATATAAACTATTTGCGTACATTTCGCTGAATACAGGAGGCTGAGATACCGCAACATCAAAACGGTGCCCATTTTCAGTCATCCACCCGACCATCCACATAACGAAATCCTTAACGCACTTCGCATTCGCATCCTCAGTCACATCACAACTGGAAGACGGCCGGAACAGCATCGGAGCAACTGCGATAATGTGTCCGCACGACGCCATGTCGGATTGCACGGACGCAGCAACGGCCGACGAGTCGACGAATGAAGCCCCAACAGCGGCAAACGGATTCGTACTAACGTCCTGTCGCAACAGTTCGCGCAACCAGCCCATTACTGGTTCCCGATTCAAGAGCTCCCAGTAGTACTGATTATCATAGCTCTGCAAACAGCTGCGGCATGAGCGAGAACAGTTCCGCGGACATTTCAGGCGGCTCACCGCCTCTTTCAATAACGCTTTTGCGCCCAGATCCATGAGCATGCGGCAATAGCCGGCGCCGCCCGCCACGCTGTCGTACAACACCACTTCAGAAAACCCGAACGGCCTCCGGCGCACTGTACCGGAGATCTCGTGCTGTTCTATACCGAGCAGGTCGGCCCCAGCACGTCTAATCGCCTCCGCCAGGGTTCGACAAAATGACGCCTCCCAGCTTTCTAATTCCCCTTCCGGAAGATCGGCAGGAATAGGGATGCTATGATCGATCCGGAGCTGAAGTACATCCGTGCGGAATTCATGAGCGAGATCCTCGTTGCTCTGGTAGAAGCCCTTGCAGTCCTTGTCATACGGAGTTCTGTGTGGGCGAGACCGAATCTTTCTTGGATGGGCAACCGGATCGTGCAGCATTTCGGTATAGCCGCAGCTGCACCGAAGGAACCCGAACCCTCGCCCGCGATTCACTACGAACATACGACCGCGCTTCGCGTCTTGGTAAGCCCAGCTGGTTTGGGGTAGATCAGTCTCACAGAACGCCGTCTCATCGGCCGAGCTAAGCAGCCGCGCCTCCTGTGCCGGTGGTGGTTTCAAACGGGTAAGACCCGGGTCTTTTCCCGAAAAATCCCTCTTGAAGGTTACAAAGCTACGAGGCTCAATAAACGCGCGTGGTTTATCACGCGGCCCCGGCGCAGCGCCGCAGCGGGGGCAACAGGGATCGCAATCTGTTTTCTTCTCATAGACTTCGATGTGTTGGCAGGCGCAACACTCACGATAGTAGCGCGTTGGCATGAAGTAGCGCGGATAGCGACCGATCCCGTACGATTCCCAAATTCGCCCGTTAGCAATAACCTGAGCCCCGGGCGCGTACTCACTAATTCCGCGCTTCGCATCTCGCAGCAAGAGAACGTCGCGTTCCCAAGGTCGTCTGAAATCCTGCTGTCCCTCGATGACTTCCAGCTGCACGCTATTCACAGGAAAGCTGTAGGTGGGAATAAACCCGAGCTTCGAGAATTCAGTGATCAGGTACTGTTCTTGCCACTTCTTGAGTTGCCTGACCCAGAACCCATTTTCCGCGGCTTGTGCCACATTGTCCGAGGTGGCTTTCCACTCCGTGAAGTAGTATCGCCAACGCTCACCATACCACCCTGAGCACTCTCTAAGCTGGTCCATGAATAGGTTTGACAGTTCGTCGCTACTGACCCCCAATTCAGCGCGGATATCTTTCGGTAGGAATGCGACAATGTCCTGGCATCGCTGCAGACAGTCCTGGCCCGCCGTATTCTCCAGCCACCCCTCACATCTGCAGATGAACGCCGCTTCTGCCGGTTCATCAAACTTGGCACCGAAAAAATCCTCCAGAGATGGGGCGCCGCCGCTCGTGCCAACGCCCAAGTGCTGAAGTAACCCGGAAAGCAATACAGAGTACTGGTGCCGTCGAAAAAGCCTTTCGTTACCCAAATGGACGAAAGGTGTCTTTGGGGTTTGCCCAAGATACTCGTCAGCCTGGCTAAACACCGATTGGTCGTAGTTGGTATTTCTCGCAAAGGTCACCGAAATCGGTGCAGCCTGCGCTCGTCGCCCTGCCCTCCCCGTCCGCTGCTGATAGTTCTGAATGGCTGGCGGAACGTTGCGGCAAACCACGGCTTCGAGATCCCCGATATCCACACCAAGTTCCATTGTCGTGGAACAACTGAGCACATTGATGCGGCCCTCCTTGAATTGCCGCTCTATTTGTTCCCTGAGGTCACCACTGATCGCTGCCGTATGTTCACGAGCCACCAGGCCCGCATACGAATCGCGAAGATACTGCCGGAAATAGTGGCCCTGCTCGAAATCGAGTGCTCTTTGCCCCTCATCGACGGGCTGCAGCTGGCCAGTACAACGAAATGTTGTGCACTTGCCGCCGACACTCCAATACAAGCTCAAGCCGCAGGAATCACACACATACCATTTGCGTCCCACTCCCAGTGAAAACTCCAACCGCTCAATCGGCAGCACAAACGCCCCATTATCCTGCAGGAGCAGCCCCGCATCCACTAGGGCTGTAAACGTCTCACGCAAAAAGTCATCGCAATCCGCGACACTAAGGCCCAATTGATTGCACAGGAAATAGCTGCGTCGGTTGACGTACTGCCTAGAATCAGCCGTCGCCGGGCACCATGAGACTGATGCTATTGCGGACCTCTGATCGAGAGCTACACGACGTGAATCCGACACGAATTCCTTACCCCATATGAATTCATCCCTCAGATTGATGTTGTACCGCCTGTTGATGCAACGCGCTCGGCGCACGGTTTCGAGCAGGATCTCTATGAGATCATTTGCTTCTACCTGCAGTGGGCCTGGCAGCAGATCGCTCACCTCCTCCACGACCTTACCGAGTGCAGTTTTGTCGTACCCGACGTGCACCAGTCCAAGTGCCTCAAGTGATGATCGCCTACCTGTGGGCAGACAAAATTCCGCAAGAATCTTGCCCCGAAGGTAGTTCTGAAAGTCCTGCCGATTATCAAAAACGTCGCCGGCACTGTCAACGAACGGGGGTGCAACGCCCAGATAGTGATCGGCGTTGCCGGTCAGGGTCTGCAAACTCTGCGGTGCTTCGTCCTCGCTTAGAGACTTAAGGATGGCCCATCGCAACAGGATATTCTGGTTTGTCCGCTGCAAATACGGAGCAAAGAAGGCCGCATCTTGCCGGTTGTCCGAAAACGCAAGCAGCCGACGACCTGCACCAGGACACTGACCCTTCCCCTTCTGCTCCGGCATTTGCTGGTACAACGCATCCGTCACGACAGCAGAAAGTGCTTGGTCACCGGGATGGAATCCAGTGACGATCTCCGCGTTGGTGCCCGCAGTTGCCCCACAAGCTGGACACTTCCGAAGATACCTGCTCCCGGTGTCCTCCTTGTCCTCACTCAGTTGAGCTATTTCCAGCGTGACTTTTGTGCCCGTCTTTGGGTTGATGGTTCCGGTCCTCGGGTCGAAGACATAGGTCTCCGATTCGACTCCGCTACCAGCGACCTCCTCATCATTTTCGTCGTCCGTGTGGCAGCCCTGGCGCCCAAGTCGGAATATTCTGCGGGACTGCCCTTTCGCCTTGGTCCTCGAAGGCAACAGCGTTTGCCTATCTTGAAAGGCCTCTATAAAGGGCTGCCCGCAACGCCGGCACCCCAACAAGCGATACCGATTTCCCGACTCGTCCTCGTACTTATCCCCTAAACAGACATCAGTGAATCCTTCACTGGACTCGGTGTCCAGCCGAACGGTGACATTGTCAATGCCGTTCGCAAAGAAGTGATACCTTGCCGGCAGCAACGCGAACTCGTAAGGGCGCAACTTTGCCCTGCTTCCTATGGTCACAATGCCAGACAACCCCTCATTGCCGTGTGGATCGTCACCAAATACGCGCGCAGCAAGGGCATCGAACGGCATCACACTGCACTCCGACAGAAGCTGTGTCACAAGGCGGACCTCTTGACTATTGGCGAAGACTAGACTCAGCCATTCCCCCAAAACGCCCTCCGATTCCATGGAAAGGGTCTCCCTCAACGGGCCGTCGACCCCGGCCGCGATCAGGGCCGCATTCCATTTCCGTACGAGTACCCGACGCTCCCGTGCAGCATACTTTGCGAATATGCTCGCCAAGGTAGCCCAGGTTTCCGCCGATAGTGTGAACAGCTCGTCCGATTCCTGCTGCAGGTATGCGTGCTCACGCCGATGCCCCCGCACCACTCGAGTGAACGGATAGCCAAACAGATCTGTTGCGAATCGCAGGATACGCTCGTCCTCTGCCGCCCCTGACGACAGGCTGGCACTTGTCCCAATACAGCGGATGTCTGCAGCGCTCGCACCAAGCCGTCGACGTAGCTTTCTCAGAAGAAAAGCGACCTCTGTCGCCTGCGCACCCGTATATGTATGCACCTCATCGAGGATCAGGTACTTAAGGCAGGCATTCTCAAATAGAGGAGCATTCTTGGGCAAAAGCAGCAGATGCTCCAGCATCGCATAGTTTGTAATCAAAACATGTGGTGGTGTCGCCAGCATCTCATCGCGAGTGAGCATCCAATTTTCGGGTACGCTCTTCCACCCCAGCTCGTCACGGAAGAATGGATCGGCGAGGATCGAGGCCTCAACCGTGCTACGCATCGCGCCGTATCGAGTCTGCCCAGTGTATCGACCAACCGTAAAGCCCGCGGCCCTGAATTGATGCACAAACAGTGGAACGACTCTCTTGTAGAGCTGGTCATTGGCCAAAGCATTGAGTGGATAAACGAGAAGAGCGCGGACACCCGGTGTTGTCGGATTCTCGTCGCGAAGGAGGGAATCGAGTATCGGATACAAGAAGCACTCGGTCTTACCGCTTCCTGTACCCGTCGCAATCACGATGTTCTCGTTTCGCTCTACAACTGCACGAACAGCCTTTTCCTGATGTTCGTGCAGTGCACGGGTGTATTCCAACGGAGGGAGCTTGCCAAAGCCTGCGTGGAAAACAGGATGATCGCATTCCGTCAAATCCTGCAAACTGCTCCCCTTCACAAAATCGGGGAGGGCCTCGACATACGGGCCCTTCATGAGAAGGTCCCGCTGACGCAGTTGTTCGCCTATCGCGCGCTTCAAAGCCGGGTACTTTGCGTGTACGGGGAGCGCGGCTTCCAGATACCGCCTAATGGTATCCTCTATATTGCATCCCAAAACGACCGGATTCTGCTCATGCATGAGGATAAGTCCTTATCATCAACTCCCAAAACATCAGGTAGTAACCAAACAACTCGGGCGCCATTCCCACCAGCGCGGCAATTGTCTTTGCGGCAGCCTGCGGGGAGTCGCTTCGTTCACGCAGCCACGCCAGCACATCGTCGAATTCCAGCCAACCGGTTCCGCTCGCACGCAGTGCAAGCGCAAATACGGATGCGAACTGGGCGCAGTTGTTTACGAAACAGTCATCGGGCAACGCCACGCGCAACCACGGATGACTCCAGGCTGCGTCCGGCATCAGAATATCATAGCTGGATAGTTGTTGACGCAGCCACTGACGAAAATCCTCCGAGAAACACAGCACCCGCGTCACCTGACCCAAAACGAGGCTATCGTGTGAATCACCGGCCTCGCGTCTTTGCAGGAGATGCGACAACGCTGATTTTGCATGCGAACTGTCCAGCGGACTAGCGAAGTCCCATTGCTCCGTGTGGGTCGCATCAATGGTGCCGACCGTGACATCCCAGTACTTACAGTAGTCAAAGCCGGAGAAATCATCACTCAGGTCTCCAGACTCGGCCTGCATCAACACACTGCCCGCATTCTCGAAGTGCATCATAAACTGGAAAATGTCCGGCATCTCCGCCGGCGTATCCTGCAACTTCTCCACGATCTGTTCAGACTCACTGAGCTGGGCGCACCAATGGAGGGCCTTCGGCAACGGGTCGCCTTTCGGGACATCGTAGTACATCCCGCTGGGAAGTGCCAACAGGCCGGGCACATTGACAAACATGGAGCGGAACCCTGAATGCGACCTCGTCCCCGACGCAAAAACGATCAACTTCCTGACCTCATCGGCGTCCTGGGCGCCAAGGGTGCGGCTCACTTCTTGGCTCAAGTCATGACACAGGTTCTCCAGCCAGTAGAAATATGGCCTGACGGGTGCACCGAAACCTCGATCAATGAGAGAGAACACCTCGGAGAGGAGGTCAGGCAATTCGAATTCGTTCTCAGCAAAGATGTCGGGAGAGAGACCTAGCACGTGGGATCCATGAGCATCCAACGCGGACCATATCAGCGTACTACGAAAATCTTCTTCGCTAGTCGGTGGACGCACAACAAAGAGAGCGGGGAGACGCTTCCCCTTGGCCGTTGTAATTAGCTGCCAGTCCGCATCTTCGGTTCTTCTGGCTTCTAGCTCGAGTAGCCAAACGCCAGGTGAACACTCGTCCGCTTTTGCTTCCAACTTGACCCAGTTCTGCGGGTGTGTGACATCCAGATCGGAGCAGCTTTCTGCAGAACATTCCTTGATCGTGACAGTTGGCCTTTCTGCGCACGAGAAAACAAGTCCGTCTTCAGCTATGCTGCCCGCCTGCTCATAGCCCTGTACCTGAACTCCCTCCGTAACGTCGAAAACCTTTGGTCGGAAAAAAGACACGGGATCAGGAAAAGTAAAAATGAGACTCGCGCCCTTGCCACACGCCTCTACTCTCTCTGGTATCAGCGGCGGCGAAAACGTCGCGACCTCCAGTACGTCACATACGCGACTATGCAGTGTAATGGACCCGCCACGAGGATTGGCAAGTGCAATCGTCGCTAGACTGAGATCGATGTGCCTCTGTCGTGAAGTCACGAACAATTGAGCGTATGGACGACCATTGACACGAACATCAACGTCCCGGTCGCCCTGTGGCCACAACCGTAGCCACCGGCGGGACCTCGGAGAGGCCGAAAAGACGGAGCCCAGCACACACGGCTCCGCATGCAGTTCACGGCCCGGACGTTTCTCCACGGACTCCAGAAAAGTCCCTTCACGGCTCCAATGGAAGGCTGCGATATTCCCGCAGACATCAAACGCCAGCGTTGCCTGTCGCGCGTGCCCACCGGCATGCGTGATTGAGTCGCCTGCAATGGTGAAGTTGCGGCACTGATCCATCACCAGATTTTGCGGCGGGGCCGCGGTCTGAAAGAAACCACCGGTGCGGAAGCTATCAAGCTTACTCCAGTAGAGCAGGGATCTTCGGCCTCGGATTCTCTGAGACTTGCGAAGCACGATTTCGACCTGGTGCACCCCGGGTCTCAGTGCGTCCAGAATGCCAGCTCCCTCCGCCGCCCGGCACTGGATCCATGCTCCAGCGTCAACAGAGTTTGGCTCCAGAGTGAGGACCCTCTCGTCGATGCCATTAGCAATACTCAACGATAGTGCCTGCAGGTTTTCGATCTCATCACGAGGTACCCATACAAGGGGCATACAGTCGACCCCGTAATGGATACGGATGCCATCGTCAGTAAGAAGCGACTGTCCTGGAATCTCGAAATATGGAACCAGTGTTGCCAAGAATCTGCAGTCACGCCCCTGCCCCGGGCCTGACAGGGCTGCACCACGACCTGGCCGGAGGTCGAGAAAAGACAGAGCTTTCCCATCTGGCCAAGGGTAGGTCTCGGTGCAAGGCGATAAAGAGAAGATCTCCGGGTGCAGTACGCAATACTGCCCTCCATTCAGATAGAATTCATTGTCTTCATTGCCCTGTGAGACACACACCCTCCTTGTCTCAGCATCAAAAACGATGAAAGGGCTGCCCCTTTCCTCAATGTCTACAACAAAGGTCCTAAGCAGTGTCTGAGAGTTCCTGAGACCACGCAGCTCAACCGCTACACGGGACTCATCTTGTATTGGGAAGACAAATTCCTCCGTGTATGGATGTCGGTATGCCTGCCCATTGATGACCCAGTGCAGGCCGGACGGCTCGACGATTTGATGGTCTTGCCGGGGCCCCACAATCTCGAGGGAGCAAAGATCATGGGCAAGTCTCATAAAGGGTTGCCTGGCAGCACGCCGAAGAGATTGCGCCGTCTGATTCTGGAACGCCCGGGAGAGCTCCTCCCCAAGGACGGGATTGACCTCCGAAAAACTGCCCGAGAGAACAACCTTCAAAGCAACATCACACAGGTAGTGACCCGCTTCGCTCTGGAGTGCGCGCTTTAGGACCGTGAGTCCTTCCGGTCGCATAGAATCCACCATTAGGTCTCGGAGATACTCGCCCGCATGTGGCTCGAGGGGGTCAGGCAGCCCCGAGCGCCGCTCGCACTTGCGCATATGTCGCGCGAAATGATGGCAATGGCAAAGCGGTAGCCCGGCCTGGAACAGGAATTCCTTCACGTGGATCCGAGCCCCCGTACCTGGCGGCCTTATGTACTCAGGCAATACGCGTCGACACGCCACTTGGAATCCCAGGCTTAGTAGCTCCCGCTTGTTGGCCGGTATGTCAAAGGCGATCGCCTCAGAGAACTGCTTCCAGAAGGCGCCGTATTCGTATGCCTCGCCTGCCTTTCTAGCTAACCACAGAGCCATGACTGCAGGGAAGCGCTGTGTTAATCCCAACAAGACGTCAAACCGATAAGCTGCATCTCTCTCAAGGAATAGTCCTGACACGAATTTGGTCAGTTTGTCTTCGTCATCGACACTGAGGGGAGCCAAGCCGAGTATGGGCGGGCAATCATCCGATCCTAGCCTGCTCCCCCAAGAGCCCTCAAGTGCGGCGATATAGGCCATATTCCTTGTCGCCTGCTTATCCTCGGGCGCAATGGCGTACCGGGGGTGGTCGGCAACTGGTGCAGGAGTGGCCAGGGCCTCATCTTGCGGATGCCGCGAGACTGCTTTAGCCACCGTGCTGTATGATAGGGCCTTAGCTGCATTCTTGGCCTCAGCGAGTAACGTATCGCAATGGGTTGCGCCCATAAGGAAATCACGGTGTGTAAAAGGGGGGATGAGGCCAGAGCGCTCGTGCTGCAGGATGTCATCGGCATCCCGATCGCATGAAACCAGAAAGAAGTCCACAGAGAGGCCATGCCGGAGACAGCAGAACGCTCTTTGATTGCCATCGAGGATATAGAACCGCCCCCGGCTGTCAGACAGAGCTACAATGGGGTCAATACCAACATCATCGCCTAACGCGAGGCACGTAGGCCGCCCACCGCTTGAGCAGGAGACATCCTGCGTCAGCAGCATTGAACCTAATACCGATTTGGCGTTGCGGCGTTTCATTCTGTTGCGGGTGCGAAAGCTCTTCGCAGATTCGGGTGGAAGGCTTGGCGGGAGATCTTCTGAAGACGGAATTGTAGAATCATGCTGTTCTTGCGTCCTCGTTTCGTTGGCATCGGAATCCTTTGCTAGTTCGTTAAGACTCTACGTTGCAGTGAACTTGCATGAAATGCACTGTTGATGCAATAGCTGATGGGTGGATTGTGGCATAGCGTTGCCTCCTCAGAATGGGCAGTCGTTGGGGTTGACGGGGCCGGGTTGTGGTGTTGGCGGCGCGGGTTCTGTGTACGCCGGTGGCGGGCGGTTGTCGGCGCCAGGGAGTCTGCCGCTGGTGGCATTGCCGGTTGGGTCGGCAATACGGAGGATGAGTGACTCAAGCTCCTTGATGTGTTCCTGTTTTCTGACCAGATAGAGACTGAATCGGTTCCACTTGCCGGCGTGTTTATCAATACGGTGCTGCTTGATGCGCCGTTTCAGATTCGTGGCCAGGCCCACGTAGTAGAGACGATCATTCTTGTATAGGGCATAGATGCCATGCTTTTTACCAATGAGGTCGGTAATCTGCTTGGGGTAGTCGGCGAATGCTTTGCTCGAGATCTTCTCCAAGTAGCCGAGTACAAGCGGATTACTTTTACGCTCTCGTTTCTCAGTCATCGGGCCTCTCTGCCTGCTGGAACATGAATCATCAACACTTGTGTAGGGCGTTAGTCTGCGATAGCCTGCGTTAGATTGCAATGTCGCTGTTATCCTGTCCGCCCTTTGACCGGTGTTCGAACTTAGCGTGGGGCGTATAGGGCTGCGCCTTTGAAGCGAAAAGGGTGGGCTGTCACCGGGCGGTAGCGACAGTCTGACCGGCGAGGATGGCGTGGATGCTGGAGGCGGCCACGGCGATCGAGGGGCTGAGCGAAGCTAGGCGGGTACTCCAAATCAAGGAGATGGGCACTGAAAGCTGCTCAACATACGGGTGGCGCAGCATGACTAGGTTGTGTTCTTTCATATCTTCCTCTGCAAGGGCCGGGAGAAAGCCGGCAAGGCGACCGCCGCGAAGTGCGGTGGATACCTGCGGAAAACTTGACAAGACAACGGCAAAGTTGAGTGTGTAGCCATCTGTTTTCGCGACCGATTGAAGGGTCGTGACGGACGGGCCAAGACCGTCGAGACCTGCCAACGGCAGGGATGACAGCAATTCCTTCTCTGACTGAGTCTTGGCGGCCTCGGCCATTTCGGGGGTTAGGAACAACGCATACTCGATAGCACCCAGCTCCAGCGCTTGGATGCCTTCGGGGGCGTCGGCCATGGCCTGGCCGTCAACGACTCCTATATCTAGAGTTCCCTGGTCGACACCTCGCATCGCCTCGGCAGCACTAAGGTTCACCAGGCAGATCTGAACACCCGGATGCGCGTCCTGAATGAGATTCAAATGGGCGCAGATCACCCACTGAAGAACGGTCTCGCCAGCACCGATGCGGATTGAGCCTGGGGTGTCCCTAAAGTCGACGAGACGGGTCAAGGCTTCGAAATACTCAATTGTCAGGTGACGGAGTGCGTCGCCACGGGGGGTGAGTCCTTCGAACCTCTTTCCTGAGCGGCTGCTCCCCTTCTGCACGAAAAGAGGCTCCCCGAAGAAACTCTCCAGCTGCTGGATATCTCGGCTATACGAAGACTGGTTTCGCCCGTATAGATCCACGGCATCTTTGATACTGCCGGCCTCGGCAATCTCGCAGAAATGCCTCAGCCGATCGAGTGTGAGCCCGCCGACGGTAAATAGATCACTAAACATAGCCATACTGCTATCTTAGTATGCACATCTTCAGATTGCCTGCAAGACGTTTCGGGGATTAGGATACGCTCAACGATAGAGACAGACAGGAGGTTACAAGTGAAGAAAATGACGCTTTTCAGCAAGACGGTGGAGCCGCAGCTCATGGAGCATTTCGATGCCTATGTGCTGATCGGCTACACGGCCGACCGACACCGCAAGGTGGTGCAGTCGAATTTCGGCAGGGACGCATCCTGCCATGATGGCCTGCGAATCATGGCGGCCGCAGCCGAACGGTGGCTGGACGGGAGCATGTTCCCCGCCAAGAGCAATGAGACGAGGCGTGATTATGACGGCGAATCAGGAATGCACGGCAAGGAGGCAGCACAATGACCATCAATGAGAAGCACGACCAAGTTGTTCAGTTTTTGTGGGACATCGCAGGCCTTCTGCATGGAGCTATGTCGAAGAGCGAGCACCAGAACGTCATTCTCCCCTTCACTGTACTGCGGCGACTGGACTATGCGCTTGCCGACACGAAGCCAAAGGTGCTGGCGACGGACAACAAGTTGCGGGAAGCCGGTCTGGAGAATCGAGACCAGGCGTTGTGCCGCACCTCCGGGTTCGCGTTCTACAACACATGCCAGATGAGTTACGACGACCTGCTGGGAGACCCCGACCATCTCACGCGCAACCTGAAGAAGTACGTGGCCGGTTTCTCTGAGAACGTGCAGGAGATCTTCCGGCGGTTTAGGATCGACGATGTGATTCGCAATCTGGATGAAGTCGACCGGCTTTACCTGATTATGGACAAGTTCAGCGAGACGGCACGCGAGGACCAGAAGGGCCGTAAGACGCAGACCGTGAACCTGAAACCGTACGATGCGAAAGACAACCCGGATGGGCTGACCAATCACGACATGGGGATGGTCTTCGAGGAGTTGATCCGGCGATACAATGAGGACATCAACGAGAATCCGGGGGAGCATTACACGCCGCGCGACATCATCCGGCTGCTTGTGAACCTGGTCCTCTCTTTAGACGAGGAGTTGCCGAATACTCCGAAGATTCGACGTACCGCCGGCGACTGTTGCAGCGGGACAGGGGGGATGCTTTCCACGTGCCGGGAAGAAATTCTGCAGCACAACGATTCGGCCGAGGTGTTCCTGTTCGGCCAGGAACTGAATCCGCGCACGTGGGCGGTGTGTCGGTCGGACATGCTGCTGATGAATCCCGGCAAAGAGGACCTTAATAACATCAAACTCGGGTCCACTCTCTCCAACGACCAGCTTGCGGACCGGCATTTCGACTACCAGTTCGCCAATCCGCCGTACGGCTTCGAGTGGAAACCGGACAAGGATGATGTCGAGCTCGAAGCAGGGCGCGGGTGGCATGGCCGGTTCGGAGCCGGACTGCCACGCATCTCGGACGGCCAGCTTCTGTTCCTCCAGCACATGGTATCGCACATGAATAGAAACGAGCCCAGCTATGTCGGGGTCGTTTTCAACGGATCCCCACTCTTCACGGGTGATGCAGGAAGCGGAGAGAGTCAGATTCGGCGCTGGGTCATGGAGAACGACCTGCTTTATGCGCTGGTGGGGCTGCCAGAACAGATGTTCTACAACACTGGAATCCAGACGTATCTATGGATTCTTACAAACCAGAAACCCGCCAGGAGCCGAGGAAAGGTGATGCTGGTGGACGCATCGGGGTCCGACTTCTGGACTCAGATGGACAAGAGTGTCGGCGCCAAGCGCCGGGAAATCACCGAGGGACAACGCGACGCCCTGCTGAAGATATTCAGGAAGTATCGGGAGACGGAAGTCGTTCGCATATTCCCATCGACGGTGTTCGGGTATCGAAAGATTCGGGTCGAGCGCCCGTTGCGACTGAACTTCTGTAACGCGCCGGAGCGGGTCGAGCGACTGCGCGAGATCACGGTGTTCAAGAACCTGGCTGTTAGCAAGAAGCGCGACAAGAAGAAGGCGGTCGAGAATGAGAAGAAGGGCCGTGAGTTCCAGGCGGAGATCATCGCCGCACTGGAGTCGATGCCTGGGGATGTAATTAAAGACCGGGAGGTCTTCATCGGTGTGATGGAGAAGGCTCTGGACGAGGCCGGCGTGAAGGCCCGCGCCCCAGTGAAGAAGGCCATCATCGCTGCGATTGGAGAACGCGACGAATCAGCCGTAATCTGCCGGGACAAGAATGGCGACCCGGAACCCGACCCGGAGCTGCGGGATCACGAGAGTGTGCGGCTGGACAAGGATGTGGACGAGTATTTCGACGAAGAAGTCCGTCCGCACGTTGAGGATGCCTGGGTGGATCGGAGTTACACCGATCCTATGGATGGCGAGGTCGGCAAGGTCGGCTACGAGGTGAACTTCAACCGGCACTTCTTCAAGTATGAGTCGCCGCGTGCTTTGACGGACATCGACAAGGACATTCGGAATGCCGAACAGAACATCCTCGCCCTGCTCAAGGAGGTGATGGGATGAGGGCGAAAGAAAGTCATTTTTCGCTGTTGACGAACGATCGGGGTGTGGTACCGTACACGCAGCAAACCCGCCAAGCCTCTGTCCTTCGGGACATGCTCAATTCTGGCGGGTTTTTGTTTACCATGGCGCGGAGGGTTGCGTCATGAAGTATCTCAAGCCCGCCCTTACCTTCCCCGATCAGGCCGACCTCCTCTTGAGTCGCGGCCTTGCTGCTGATCGAGATACGTTGATCGAACGACTCGAAGCCGTCAACTACTACCGGCTCAGCGCGTACTGGTACACGTTCCGCGACGCGAACGCCACGGATGAACGACTACTGCCGGGCACCACGCTGGGCACGGTCTGGCGTCGTTACACGTTTGACAGGCAGCTTCGGCTCCTTGTCATGGATGCCATCGAACGTGTCGAAATTGCCATGCGCACCCAGCTCGTCAACCGGCACACAATGGCGCACGGCCCGTTCGGCCACATCGACCGCGCCAACCTGCCGGGGATGAACGCCTACGTGCACCAGAAGTTCATGGACAAAATTCGGCAGGAGTCCGACCGCAGTCGGGAGGATTTTGTGAAGCACTACGTCGCGAAATACACGTCCGAGACGGACCTGCCCCTTTGGGTGGCCTGTGAGCTGATGACTTTTGGCGGCATGCTCACGTTGTTCCGCCATGTACAGAAACCGATCAAGCGCGACATCGCCAAGGAATACGGTGTAGCAGACAAGGTGCTGGAATCCTGGCTGCTTACGCTCAACTTTGTGCGCAACACCTGTGCGCACCATGCGCGCCTGTGGAATCGCGGCATGGGCAACAAACAGCCGGCCATCCCGCGAGCCCACAAACATCCTGACTGGCACCAGCCGGTGGCCGTCACCGCGGACCGTATGTTCGGCGTTCTGACCGTGCTGTACTACCTGCTCAAACAGGCCGCACCACAAAGCGCCTGGAAAGAGCGGTTCAAGAAGCTGCTGACCGATTATCCCGACATCCCTATTCGGTTCATGGGTTTTCCCGATAACTGGGAGGAGTCACCGCTGTGGGACGGGGGCGGCGGGAAAAAGGAGGGGGTAGCATGAAAACGAAGACATACCCAAAGTATCGGTCCGAAGATGTGGGCTTCGAGGTGGAACTGCCGGCGCACTGGACAGCGAAACGGTTGAAGTTCGTCGGCGCATTGCGGATGAGCAACGTAGACAAGAAGAGCGTTGACGGCCAAAAGGATGTTGATCTCTGCAACTATGTCGATGTGTACAAGAACGAGCGCATTACTTCCGGCATGGAGTTCATGCCCGCGACGGCTACGAAGCAACAGATTGAACGGTTCGGGTTGCGCCGCGGCGATGTGCTGCTGACCAAGGACTCGGAGACCCCTGACGATATAGCGGTGCCGGCTGTGGTAGATGAAGACTTGGGCGGCGTGCTGTGCGGATACCATCTTGCGATGGTGCGTCCAAAGAAACACCATGACGGCCGCTACCTTGCACGGGCCATCTCTGCCCGAGGACTGCGCGAACAGTTCTATATCGAGGCGCTTGGCGTGACACGGTTTGGACTGGGTTACAACGCCATTGGATGTGCTAGATTGCCTGCCCCTCCCCCCGACGAGCAGCGGAGGATTGCGGATTTCCTGGATCGCGAGACTGAGAGACTCGACGGTCTCATCGCGGAAAAAGAGAAGCTGATTGGCCTGTTGGAAGAGAAGCGGAAGGCTGCAATCAGCGAAGCCGTGACTAAGGGGCTGAACCCGAATGCGAAGATGCGAAATGCCGGCGTGCCGTGGCTAGAAGAGATCCCGGCGCATTGGAAGCTCACGAGACTCAAGTTCCTCTCACACATCCGCTATGGACTTGGGCAGCCTCCCCCTTTGAGGGAGGATGGACTTCCCTTTGTAAGAGCAACGAATGTCTTTCGTGGAAGAATTGCTGAGGACGGAATGATTCGGATCGATCCTGACATGCTGCCTCTTGCTCGCGATCCATTGCTCAAGACGAATGACATTATCGTAGTCAGGAGCGGGGCCTACACTGGTGACTCGGCAATCATCCCCCCGGAATACAACGGTGCTGCATCTGGCTACGACATGGTCGTGCGCGCCAATCATCGCGCGAACCCGCATTTCCTCGCATGGAGCCTGCTAAGTGTATCCGTGCTGACGCATCAGATTGACCTCTGCCGGATTCGTGCAGCTCAACCACACTTGAACGCAGAGGAACTAGGGGACTGCCTTCTGACAGAGCCTCCGCTGGCAGAGCAGGAGCAAATTTCGATCGAGATCGGCGCACGTTTTTCAGCAATAGATAAGGCGCAGGAGTCGATGCGAACTGCGGCGGCCCTGCTGCTCGAGCGCCGCGCGGCTTTGGTGGCGGCGGCGGTGACAGGCCAGATTGATGTGCGGGAGGAAATGCTATGAGCGACGAGAAGAAAGACGGGACGATATACCCGACCACGGAGTCGACAACACACAAGGTGGTGCGTGAGGCAACACTCGAGGCGGCCGTGCAACGGGCGCTGCTCCAGGATAACGGATTCTTTACGGGCGCGCCGGATGACTATGACAAGACGCTCTGCCTGATGCCGCAGACAGTGGTGCGTTTTCTGCAAGCTACACAGCCGGAGAAGTGGGATGCTTACCGAAAGATCCTTGGCGAAGACGCGGAGGCGAAGGTGTTACGGCGCATCCGGGATGTGATCGACCGAAACGGGACGCTGTATCTGCTACGCAAAGGCTTTGACGAGAGTGGGCACCATTTCGAGATGTGCTTCTTCAAGCCGACGCATGGCCTGAATCCGGACGTAGAGAAGCTATATGAGGGCAACGTGTTCCATGTTGTCCGGCAGGTTAGTTACTCGCGGGCAAATAAGAACAGTCTGGACATGGCGATCTTTCTGAACGGGCTGCCGATCTTTACAACTGAACTGAAAAACAAGCTGACAGGGCAAACGGTGGCGCACGCACGACGGCAATATAGGAACGACCGCGACCCGAAGGAGCCGTTGTTCCGCTTTGGGCGGTGCCTGGCTCATTTCGCGGTGGACACGGACATGGTGTTCATGGCGACGGCGCTGACCGGCAAGAGCACGTACTTTCTGCCGTTCAATATAGGGAACGATGGCGGCGCGGGGAATCCCCCGCGTATGGACGGGATTGCGACGGCGTACCTGTGGGAGGAGATTTGGACACGGGAGAGTATCCTCGATCTGGTGCAGCGGTTTATACAAGTGATGGATGAGCTGGACGAGAAGGGGCGTAAAACGGGCAAGAAGCGGCAGATCTTCCCCCGCTATCATCAGTTGGATGCGGTGCGTCGGCTGACGGATGATGCGAGGTCGAGCGGTTCCGGGCTCTCGTACCTGAATCAGCACAGTGCAGGCAGCGGAAAAACCATTGAGATTGCGACGTTGGCGACAAGTCTGGCTACGCTGTACGGGGCGGACAACAAGCCTGTGTTTACGACTGTGGTGGTGGTATCAGATACGCGTGTGATCGACAGGATGCTGCAACGGACGCTGCGGCAGTTCGTCCAAACGGCGGGGATGCTGGAGAATATCGACCAGACCTCGCGCCAGTTGAAGGCGGCATTGGAGGACGGCAAGAAGATCATCGTGAGCACCATCCACAAGTTCCCGGTGATCATGGAAGAGATGGAAGCGCTTCCGAGCAGCCGGTTCGCTGTGATTATCGACGAGGCGCACTCGTCGCAAGCGGGAAAGGTGGCTGGTGCGGTGAATCGGGTGCTTTCCTACGCGACGGAGATTCAGGACCGGGACGAAGAGGAAGAGACGGTCGAGGACCAGGTCGTGGCGGAGATCATGAAGCGGCGCGGACGGATGAAGCATGTGAGCTTCTTCGCATTCACCGCAACGCCCAAACCAGAGACACTGGAGCTATTCGGAACGCCGAATTCGCAGACCAAGAAGAAGGAACCCTTCTCGATATACAGCATGCGGCAGGCGATCGAGGAGAAATTCATCCTGGATGTGCTGCGCAATTACACGACGTACAACCAGTATTTCAATCTACTGAAGACGGTGCAAAACGACCCGGAGGTAGACAAACGCAAGGCCTCACGCCTCCTGAAGAAGTACGTGACGGATCAGCGACCGCCAATTCAACGCAAGACCCGGATCATGGTGGATCATTTTCTAGCCAACGTGGCCAACGGCTGTGGCGGGCGCGCAAAGGCTATGATTGTGACCCGGAACCGGCTGCACGCGGTGCGGTATGCGTTGGAGGCACGGGCGTACCTAGAGGAACTGGGATCCCCCTTCAAGACGTTGGTGGCGTTCTCTGACACGGTCAAAGACCCGCCGAAGCCGAAGGCTGGCGAAACGGTGCAGGAGTTCACGGAATACAGCATGAACGGCTTCCCTGATTCTCAAACCGAGGACATGTTCAATACGGACGAGTACCGGATTCTCGTGGTTGCGAATAAGTTCCAGACGGGATTTGACCAGCCGTTGCTGAAGGCGATGTACGTGGACCGGAAGTTGAAGGGCGTACAGGCGGTGCAGACGCTTTCGCGTCTGAACCGGACGGAACCGACAAAGGGCGAGGATGTATACGTCCTGGACTTCGAGAACGATGCCGACCAGGTCAAGAAGGCATTTCAGCCGTTCTACGACCGGGTGCAGCTTGCGAGCGATACCGACCCGAACCGACTTTACGACATCCGCAACGACCTGGATGACGCAGGCGTGTACATGTGGGAGCATATAGCGGAGTTCTGCCGGGTGTTCTACTCGAAAATGGCAGACACGAAGAAGATCACGAAGCTGCACGGGCTGACCGATCCGCTGGTCGTGATCTACAACGGGTTGGATGAGGACGAGCGTGCGGACTTCAAGTCAAAGATGCGCGACTACGTGAAGCTGTACGCATTCCTATCGCAAATCATTCCGTTTAGCGATCCGAAGCTGGAGAAGTTCTATGCGTTCGCCGGATTCCTTGTGAAGAAATTGCCGTCGGAACCGGGAACGTTGCCGGTGGAGATCCTGAACGACGTAGACCTCGAGAACTACAAACCGGAGCTCATCGGCACGGATGCGATCGGTCTCGATCGCGGCGTGACTGATGTGGAGCCGAAGAATTGGGGCCAAGGCGCCGGCGCGGACGAAGACGAGTTGGAGGCGCTGTCGGAGATCATCGAGGAGCTGAACAGTCGCTTCGGCACAAAGTTCAGCGAGGAGGATCGGGTGGTGATCAAGCAGCTCGAGGAGCGCATTGAGCAGGACGAGGTATTGGGACAACAGCTGAAGGCAGGCTCGAAGGATGCGGTGCGGCTGTCGTTCGAGCAGGTGGCGCAGGATATGTTGCATGATCTGATCGAGTCCAACTTCCGCTTCTATCGGAAGGTGCAAGACGATCAGGATATTTCCAAGGAGCTCTTCGACAGGCTGTTCGATCGGTACTACGACCGTAAAGAGAAGCAGACCGCAAATGGAAGGGGGTGATCGAGATGTGAGTGCGAGTGTACAAAAAACAAGAAGCTGCAACGGCTAATGACCGCGGCAGCTTCTCGAGCCGAGCAGGTAGCCCAGCGTCAACTAATACAATGACACACTACGCTTCAGGCTTCCTGCCGTCAAAAAGAAACGTGCGTGTTTCCACGCACCAACGAGGAGAACCAGATGAAGGGCGACTATGAAACCGCCCCGACTGGGGACGGCAGATGGAAAGTGCAGCAACACGGCGGCAGCCGGGCTGTGAAGATTCATGATGACCAGGCGTCGGCCTGGGATCAGACACGATCTTTGGCCCGTGGCGCAGGTGTAGAAGCACTCCTGAAAAACCGGAAAGGTCAAGTGCGTGAGCGCAACACCTACGGTTCTGACCCATTCCCCCCGAGGGGCTAATGACGGATGGGTGGCGTCGTCGCAAGATCGGCGGCGTCACCCCTATTTTGAGGGTCCGATGCAAGCCCTGTATGACAGGGAATAGTCGGCATGTGTTTAAGAATCAAAGATGGCGAGGTAGAAGATGTCAAAAACGATGAAACTGGTACGGTTCACGAACTGGGAGAGGTTGAAGAACCTCAGTCGTGAGCTGCTGATGAAGCTGGTCTCCCCTTTTGTGGGGCAGATCACCGAACACGGCATTGAACTCCCTAAGGACGACTTGGAGGACAAAGACTATTACACCGGCTGGACCGGGGTGTTCGCGCACCCCGATAGCCTTCCCGTCGAACTGACGGAAACGCTGATCACGATTGACGAGATGTCGCAGGACGCGGCCCACGACAATCTGATGGATCAGGTCGAAGCAGAGGAACTGACGTTCGACTTCGGCGAAAAGCCGACGGCGATGGAGGTGGCGGTCAAGATCCACCTGGAGCAGCCGGACTTTCTCCGGGCGAAACACGCGGAAGAGCGGTTGCGCAAGCTGCGATCATTCGTCCACCTGCTGCCGGCGCTGGGGGCCGTTCCCCCGCCGTACGCGAAGCCGACGGCGGAGCAGCTTGACGAGCTCGCTGAGCGGCTGCGCCCGTTCTTCAAAAAGAAGATCAAGGGCGAGTATGTGTCCGTGGACTGCCACAAGATGGACGGCGAGTTCTGGTTTATCATCGTTCATGGTGAGACGGTGCAACGCACGATGGAGGTGAAGGACGACGCAAAGACGAGTGTGCTACGGTATCGCCCAGAAACCGACGATGTGCTGGTCTACAACCCCGGATCGAACTCCATACGGATCAATGCCGGGACAGTGGGCGCGCGCAAGGAGTACGCGACGCACTTTGGCCAGATGTTTTTCGGCAATGGAGAGTATTTCAAGTTGAGCGAGAAATTCTGCTTCGGGCCCATTCACGCTGGACGTGATGCCTTCGACGATGTGGAAATCGAGGGTATTCAGGAAGTGGTGCTGCGCGAGATCCGGGTAATGCGGGGATGGGGCCAGCACGCGGTAATGACGTTGCGGGCGGATGATCTGTTCCAGGTGATGGAAGAAGGGCACTTCAAGGTGTACCCGGATACGCGTGTATTCAAGGTGGCGATGGACGTCGTTTTTGCGGGTGACGAGAAGCAGCCCCGATCCGTGAAGATCGTGGACGAGAATACAGCGTCGATGGCAAGGGCGTGTGACCATGCGCTGGTTGAGAAGTGGCTGGACGAGGTCGGGTTTATTCGTGACCGTGGTGATAAAGAGCCGGAAGAGACCGGCGCGGAAGAGGCCGATGACTGAGACTGAATCCATAGTAGAAGCCCTGAGCTGCTTTGACGGCGGAGAGGCCGCGCGAATCGACTGGGGGGCTTTGTTCCCGAATTGGGATTCCCCGGTTCGGAAGCGGTACGTACACAAGACGCGAACCGTTGCCACCGGGGTGCGCTGCCCGGAGGGGCGGCGGGGCTGCTACCAGGAGGTCCGAGAGAACGCAGAAACCGAGGAATGGCGGGCCGTGTGCAGTCGCGAGAGCGAGGAATGCGCCCGCCGGACGCTGACGCAGCAGCAGGCGACGGTGTGGCGTCTCGACGTTCAGGCGGTATGTCAGGATATTGCCGTGTCGCTCAAAACCGGCAGTACCGGAACAGATTCGTAATCCCATGCTCCTTGTTCTTTCCCTGAAAGTCCTTT
>JABGOW010000476.1 GCA_018645275.1 Verrucomicrobiota bacterium | reverse complement strand
CCGCTCCCATATGGAGTGCTCAGACGGAGTCGGAGCTTTGGATTCGCGCGGAGCGTGCAGTATACTTGAATATCGGCTAAGCTTAACGCTTATTATTTCGCACATACTCATGCACTACGAAGACTTTCAATCTTCAATCTTCAATCTCACAAACCCGGCATCCCCGGTATCCACCCGGTTGGTCACGTTTTGGAAGTCGGAATCAATCGCTGCGCTGCCGGTTTCGGTGCTCCCGTTGGTCGACCAGGCCGCGGGCACCAGATTGGAGGTACACTCTACGGTATAGGTCAGCCCGCGCGCGGCCGCATCCCGACGGCGGCGGTAGATGTAATCCGGTCTCCCATCAACGCCGTCTGCGGCAAAGGGGTGGATGCCAATATCCGTGCCGCCGGTCGGGCTCCCGCCGAGCGCATACTCCGCCAGGTTTACCAGCCGGTCGTGGTCGGGGTCTGCCATCAGGTCGGACGGCGGCAGTGCCCGTACGAAGTTGAGAATGGTGTCCCCTCCGGGAACGGCGAGAACTACATTGCTGATGGCGACACTGGGGGCCGTGGCCGAGGTTGCCTCACGTGTAAAACCGATAACCAGGTAGTCATAGCCGTCTACCGTGGCGGGCGCCGTTGTGAAGGCGGAAAGATCAAAGGTGTTGCTGTAGACCTGCGGGCCGCTCGCACCGGTTAGGTTGACCGCGGCGTCGTCAGCCAGGCCTGCCGTTCCGGTGAAGACCCCGTTGGATCGTCCGAGGTTGTAGGCCATCATGGCCCCCTCCGACGACTCCCAGGCATTGCCGTTCGAGGCGCCCAGGTTCATCGTAGGCGTCCCGGGAACGGATCTGACATCCACGTACCCCCAGAGATGCGCGAACAGCGATTCGTCTTCGGCCGCCGTGTCGTACTCAAAACGGAGAGCCAGCTGGCCGGAATCGATACTGCTGAAGGCGGACAGGTCGAAGATCCGCGCGATGGGCCCCTCCGATACCCGGCCGTGCGGGGTTCCCGATGAACTGGTATTTGCCATGACCCCGTCAACGACCGTCCATTCGCTGTCGGAGACCTTGTGCCAACCCTCGTCGTCGCGCGCGAGCCCGCCCGTGGTGACGCGGTTAAGGTCCCCGGAGCTGTCGTCCGGAAGGGCATCCAACCCCGTATCGTAGGCCCATTGCGCATAGGGGTCGCTCGTCGGCACCGTAACCTTGACGTTGTCGATCGTCACGGCGGGCGCGCTTCCGGCGATGCTGCGGGCAAACCCCACCGCCAGGTAATCATAGGCTCCGAGGGTGTTCGGAGCCGACGTATGCACGGACAGATCAAAGGTCTCCGCGTAGCTATCCGGACTCGAGAACCCGGAGAGGGAAATTGCCGCATCGGAAGCGACGCCCTCACTCGATCCGAGAAACACACCGTTTGAGTTTCCGAAATTGTAGCCAGTCATATGAGCAGGGGACGCGTTCTCCCACGCATTTCCGTCCTGCGCCCCGAGGTTCATGATAGACGTTCCCGGCGTCGAACTGTGGTCGACATACCCCCAGACATGCACGTAGAGCGACTCGATGTATTCCGCCATCGTGTAATCGAAGTGCAGGGTGAACTCACTTACGGAGGGATCTTCCAGCGAAGCGAGATCGATAATGACGCCTGCCGCCCCTTCGCTTACGGTCGAGTTCACCAGGCTGGTATTGCTGAGCTTTCCACTGTCGATCGCCCACGCACTGGAGCCACCAATCTGGAATCCGACACTGTCACGCACAAAGGACGTCCCGAGTGAACTGGTGGAGAAGTTCTCGCTGAAGATCGTATCCTGCGGGCCGGGATTCACGTAGGGACCACCCCCAAGGGAGAACGCAAACGCTGAATCGGGAATGCCGTCGCCGGTCGTTCCAACATCCGGATAGCTGACCAGGAAATTGTTCTCGTCAATCAAGTTGAAGACATAGTGCGTGGCTCCCTCCGGAGCTGTCGCTTCAGCACGGCCGGGCACCGTGATGCTTGCCGGCATCCGGAACCAATCCTGGTTCACGCTGTTGCCTTCCAAGGTATACAGCAAATCCACGCGTATCACCTCGGCCCGGTTGGTTTCGTATTCCACCCACACGACACTGCCGGTCCCGCCGTTTGAGATCGGTACCGGGACGAGCCCCTGGTTGGGCAAGGTTCCGGATGTATACTTCGGGTTGTAGAACGGCGTGTTTGCAGCCACATCAACCAGCCATGCGTCCAGCTCAGCGGCCAGCGCCGCCGTCACGTTCGTTTCGGTATCCCACAGATCCACGACCTCTTCCCGGTCCACGGGGATGCCATTGGTATCGTACAGTTGATAAAGGCGGTGTGGGTTCTTCGACGCGTTATTCACGTGGTCGTAGTTGCGGAACAGTTTCCAGCCGCCCTTGCGGATCGTGCCGTTGTCCTGGCTTGAATGCGGGAAGTGCCAGTACATCGTGTCACGCACCTCTCCCGCATTGTTGGTGATCCATTGCTCGTCTTGTGGGTCGGTCAACAGGAGCGTGGAGAGATCGAGCCCATCGAGCCCGTCGGGAACGGAAATCCCGGCAAGCGATAGCAGGGTCGGCATGAAGTCCAGCCCCGTGATCATCACATCGCTGACAACGTTACTTGAAATGCCCGGACCCACCGCGAAGAAGGGAACGCGCGTGCCCCCTTCCTCCTGGTGGATCTTGCCCTGATCCAACGGGTAGTTGTCGGTCACTTTTCCATTGGCGTCGCCCACTTCCATCCCTCCGTTATCAGACGTGACGAAGACGTACGTATTCTCAATCAGCTTGTGCCCCGGCCAACGGGGGTCGTCGGTGTCCTTGAGATAGGACACAACGCGATGCATGTTGTAGTCGAACGTCTCAACCATCGCGGCGTAGTAGGGATTATTCTGCCCTTCCGCGAACGTCTCGGAGCCGTCCAACGGATACGCGTAGCCCATCCGTTCGGAGTACTTCTTGAGCAGTCTTTCGGTGCGCTGATGCCACGGGGCGTGCACCAGGTACGTGGCGAAGTAGCAGAAGAACGGTTTGTTGGTGGCAACGGCTTGGTCCAGGAAATCGAGCGCGTTCTCCGTCGTCTGGTCATAGGCGTAGCCGTTCGTTGAGGCCTGCCCGTTGATGTCCTGCAATTGGTAGGGATCTGCGGCGTTGGTGGTGGCAAACCCGGTCAGGCGATCCGGCATACCGATCGTTGCCCCGCGGTGACCATCCGAATAGTGAAAACGATGGTCAAGCGCGCCGGGGCCATCGAGATGCCACTTGCCGATATGCCCATTGAAATAGCCGTTCGTCGCCAGCACGCCCGGAAGGGTGGTTTCGTCCACTTCCAGCCGTCGATTGTGATAGGCGGCCATCATGCGACTTCCCAGGGATCCCGGCTGCGGACAGATGGCGCCGCCACTCACTGTGGTGAAGTTGAGTCGCGCGGGATGCTGGCCAGAGAGAATTGCAGCCCGGCTCGGCGCGCAGACGCACGCCGGCGAATAGGCCTCCCGAAAGAGCACCCCCTCCGTCGCAAGCGCGTCCATGTAGGGCGT
>JABGOW010000568.1 GCA_018645275.1 Verrucomicrobiota bacterium | reverse complement strand
GGGGTTTAAGAGTGGGCTCAAGTGTGCGATTAAGTGTGGAGAAAACGGGGGAGAAGGCAGAGATGTTGCTAACCCCCTATAATAGAGAGAATTAGACAAGAAAGAGTGCTGTTAGATTTGACAGTACGGAACACAAAAAAAGGAGACACAATGAGGAAACTACTGACAGGAATCATGGTATTGACGGCTGTTGCAGCCGGATGCGGACGAGCCCCGGAGGAGGCGTCTCAGACCACAATGCCGCCCCCGGATGCCTTTGCTAGCGAACGCCCCCCCGGCACCCCCACCCCCATTTCTGAGGCGCGAGCCCTCACACCGGGCACAGAAGTGGTTCTGCAGGGACGTGTCATGGGGGTGCAGAACCCATTCGTGGCAGGGCGAGCCGTCTTTGTTCTCGGTGACGAGGCTATCATTGCAGCCTGCTCTGACCACTGTAGCACCCCATGGGATGCATGCTGTGATCCCGTAGAGATTCGGATAAAGGGCACCGTCACCATTCAACTCATTGATGAAGATGGCAAGGTCCTCTCACAGGGACTCAAAGGGGTGAACGGGCTGAAGGAACTGAGCAGAGTGACCGTTACCGGCAAGGTAGCCCCCACGTCATATGCAAGCGCCTTTATTGTCAATGCTGATATCCTGTACGTAGAACCCGGCAACCCGACGCCGTAAGGAGCATAACGGTGAGCAAGAGTATCACAGTTGGGGTTCTTGGAACGCTGGTATCGCTAACCGCTGTCTATGCTGCAGCGCAACCGCAGGACACCCCCCTTCCCGGATGGGGAGTTCTTGTGGGACGGCCAGACCTGGAGGGTTGGATCACAGAAGCAACGGCCGTTGCCCCCTCTCTGGCAACAGCCGAACGTGCCGAGCGCGTTGCAGCTGCAGGTGGAGCACACGCACGGGCGGAGCGCAGACCCAATGCCACGCTGGAAATGGATTACCGCACGGGAAGAACGCGCGACGCCACAACGAATGGTCGCGTCGAAGATCTCGCCCCCGTCGTTGGGCGCGCGGGGGTTTCCTGGGACTTGGACCTGTTCGGCCGAGTGCGTTCCGAGATCGGGGCCGCCCGTTTTGCAGAACTGTCAGCACGTCACCATTTGGATGATCGTAGACTCTGGTTCTCCGCCGAGATTGCCAGCACGTATGCCTCGGGCTGCCTGCTGAATGATCGAGTCCGAATACTGAGGGCGGCTGAAGCCGCGCGGGTTGCCATTGCCAGCTACACAAAGAGTCGAGTCCATGGTGGACTGATAGAACCTTCCGCGCTGGACCACGCACTTGCCCTGCAGCAGGCGGCAACGCAGCAACGCATCACAGCAGAGAAAGACCTTTCAACATTGGAAGCCCGGTGGCGATACCTCATTCCCGACGATGTGGCCCCGCCCCTGGCTGACTCGGGTGGACTGGCGACCGCCATCCCGCCACCTCTCCCTAGTGACGACACCCTTCACGCCTACGCAATCAACAGGCCAGATGTTCAGGCGGCGCACGCGCTGTGGAGAGCGGCACACCACAAGGCGGGCTCAGCCACCCGAGGCCGGCTGCCGTCAATAGCAGCTGTAGCAGCCGCCCAGGGAGAAGCCCCCTCTCTCACCCAGGACCCAGACTCCTGGACCGCTTGGGCAGCAGCCCGCATCACACTGCCGCTCATGGCGCCGGGAAGACGGGCATCAGCCAAACTGGAGCGTGAAAGATCCGGGCTTCAGGAAGCGCTCTTCAACGATACGACCCAACTGGCATTGCAGGAGCTGCAGCAAACATACAGGAACTGCACCCATGCCACGGCAGCCTGGCGGTCCGCAGAGGCGGGGGCCGAGGCGATGCAACAGAGCTTTGAGTCCGCTCAGCGGCGGTTTGAGGCAGGAACCATCCCACTTCCGCTCCTGGAAGAAGCCAGGCTGGCCTGGCTACGGGCCGATGAAACCATGCGGATGCGCTATGCAGACCTGCTCCACCGGCATATCAGCCTGACCAAGGCCTGCGGCGGCCCTTTGCCTCAGCACGACATATCCTCTCAACCCTCAGGGCAAACACATCTAAGCCCCTGAGAATTCTCAATATCCAAACGACAAGACTTCTTGTCGTATGCATGAAGATGTCGCGAATTGCCGGGTCCACTCCCTTGGACATTGGATTTGAGTGTTGAGTATTGGATATTTGAGTGCATTTGCCCTGTCTCAAGCCTGACAAGTGCGTATAGGGGGGACAGGACAAGCCCTCAGGGCATTCAGCCCAGCCGAACCGCAACCTTGATCGCTTCGATCATGCTTGTTGGCGAGGCCTTGCCTTGCCAGGCAATATCAAACGCGGTTCCGTGGTCAACGGAGGTACGCACGATGGGAAGCCCGAGGGTCACGTTCACCCCAACATCAAACGCCAGCATCTTGAAGGGAATCAACCCCTGATCATGATACATCACGATGTAGGCGTCGGTCTTCTCGCGTTGGGCAGGAACAAATGCCGTATCTGGCGGCAACGGCCCTTCAACTGTATACCCGGCTGCACGAGCCCGCGCTATCGCCGGTTCAATCACGCGTGCCTCCTCATCACCAAAAAGACCGTGCTCCCCCGCATGCGGATTCAGACCACAAACAGTCAGATGTGTCCCCCGCCCCATCCGTGTCATCGCTGCGCCGGCCAACTCGATGACCTTCACAATCCGATCTTCCGAAAGGGCCACTGAAACCGCAGACAGCGCAACATGCGTGGTCACGAGACACACGCTGATCTCATCCGACGTCAGCATCATACAGTAATCGCGCGTTGCTGTGTGCGCCGCAAGCATCTCGGTGTGGCCGGGATAGGGAATGCCCGCCAACTGCAGAGCTTCCTTGTGGAGCGGTGCCGTCACGACCGCCTGCGTCACCCCTGCTCGGGCGGCCTTGATCGCACGCTCAACATAGTCATAGGCCGCCGCGCCACATGCCCGTTGAACCTCCCCGGGGCGAACGGCCGCAGCCTCGAGCCCGGGACAATCCAGCAAAACGCCATCCGAATCAGGAACGCTGCCGTCCCAATCCTCAACCGGCATGACCTCAGACGGCTCCTCAAGTCCGGCGCTCTCTGCAACACGCGCCAATAGCGGATAGCTTCCAAAAACCACGGGAATACATCGAGCCAGGACATCAGGAGACCGCAGCATCCGCAGGCACAGCTCCGGACCAACGCCGGCCGGGTCCCCCATGGTGATTCCAATGACAGGTTTCCTATTCACTGACCGTGGCCTCCGACTTCTGCTTACCCTCCGCAGCCCCGGTAGAGGCGCCAGCTCCCGCTTCCAACGCCATCGCGGCCTTCGCCCGCTCCCGTTCAACCAACTCCGGAAGCTCCCCACTCTTGAACATCTGCCAGATGGGGATACCCTCCTCCACCGGTTCACGCTTCCAAGGTTTGAAATTCCACAACGCCACAAGCGCAAGCACAAGCACGAACAGCGCCAGCGCAAGCGATACCATCCGGTGGTGCACGTCAATCCAGTCGATGACAGGATGAAAGACAGCACGCAGAATTCGGGCACGACGCT
>JABGOW010000466.1 GCA_018645275.1 Verrucomicrobiota bacterium | reverse complement strand
CAACATCTTTGCCTACGCCTCCGCCATGCGCGCCTGGGCAAAGAATGCTGCACAAGCCATGAAGTTCGTGGACCCCAACAGCACAACCGCCGACAAGATCTCAATCGTGCAGGTGGCCTACGATGGCGTATGGAAGACGCGGCATGCCGGCATGTCGGTCATGCTGCAGACCTTCAACCGCAAAACGCACGTGCCCGTGAAGTTCACGCTCTCCGAGATGCGCCTCACCGATCCACGCGTCTTCAACGCACCCCTGATGTACATGACCGGGCATGAAGCCTTTGAACTCTCACCGCAGGAGAAGGCAGGCCTCAAACGCTATCTCGACAATGGCGGCTTCCTTTTTGCCGAAGCCTGCTGCGGTCGCAAGGGATTCGACCTGGCCTTCCGCAAATTGATCAGATCTGTATTCCCGGCCAATCCCCTTCAGCGAATGTCGCCGACCTCACAGGTCTTCCAATACCCGAACCCCGTCACCAGCGTCGGGGTCACCCCAACCCTGATGCAGGATCTCGGCGAAGCCAGCACACAACCGGTTCTTGAGGGTATCGTCATTGATGGACATTGCGCCGTGGTCTACAGTCGGTTTGGCATGGCAGGCGGGTGGGAGATGTCACAGAGCCCCTATGCAAGAGGCTACAACGACATTGGATCACTAAAGATGGCTCAGAACATCCTGATGTACGCTGTGACACAATAGGGAGAACATCATGAACATCGAACATCAAGTCCTGGAAGCGAGACAACGAGGCATGCGTAGGCGCGCTCTGGCCCGACGTTCACTGATCTGCCTTCTCTGTTCAGCGCTCGCCATCCCCCTCATCTCGACACGCTGCGCCCATGCTGCGGGCAGAACCTCCAACGGAAACGACTTCGCGCTCTACCTCGTTGAGAGTCGGACGGCGGCAGAAGAGAAGGACCTGGTGGAGGATGCCCTGGGGCGCCCCCACTATTTCCGCTACCTGCAGATCATGGAAATAGAGGAGACGCGAAAGAACGGTATGGATGGCTTTGCCATCACCGCCTTTGAGCCCTCCTCTTATCTCGACGTCCATTTCACCGTAACACGAAGCGCTTCGCTGCGAACGTTGCGGGAAGCCCCCGAAAGCAAAAGGGGAGATGCCATTGCCGTTACCGGCAAGATCGAAGCGGCAAGCAAAGACGACAACACGATCCATCTTAAGTCCACCATCGTACGCCACAAAGACCGCCTCAGCCCCGCAATGGGGCAAGAGCTGCTCTGTGAAGTGGACCCCCGTGCCACCTTCTACTCCTACACAGGAGGGAAGCAGATCGTGAACCTCACCTACAAAGACCGCGACCTGATCCGGCACAAGGACAAGATCATTAAGCAGAGGGGCAGGCAGGGGTGGGCCGATTATCTGACTGCAGAAGTAGCCAAGCGAAATGCAGCACGTGCCGCGGGGAGAAAGCCATGATGAGCAGAGGCCTCAAACAGCTGCGACCAGCCATCGCATCCACATTCGTAGCCGTCTGCCTCTTGTGTCCGCAGCTACACGCGGCAGACGAAGCCGCATTCATCGAGGTATGGAAGCTCCACACCGCCAACCCCGACGACCACACCGCCATCATCGCTGCATGCCAAAACTACGCCAAAGCCAACCAGCTGGACGAATTGCGGCGTGTCGTGGAAGGCATCGAAGCCTGGCACCTGCTCAAGACCGGAAACCAAGACAAAGCCACCGCAATCCTGGAGTCACACCTTGAGCGCAGCACACAGGGAATCACCGCTGGAGCCGCTTCACTGGCCAAGGCTTGGCTCAGCCGACTCGATATCCTGCCGCTCAAGAAGGCGCTCCAGTGCTACTACCGCAAGGAAGTGGGCTACCCGGAGAGCCTCGACGCGCTATCCGCACACCCAGGAGTCCCAAGCGATCTGGAATACCGTATAAAAGACCGGTGGGATCGCTCATGGAACTACAAGCTTGTCGGATTCAAGAGCATGCCGGGCTTCCGCGATCAGCGCTATGATGTCTCCTGCATGCGCATCCCCACAACATCGGACATTGAGAGTGCCCTGCAACTTCCCTATGCGGGCAACATCCGCGCACGTCCGACGCGCAGCAGGGCCTCCGGGGCAGGAACGAGCGTCGTCGAGTTTGGGACCTGGGTCGATGGAAAGGAATCGGGAACGCGGTTCCAGCTTGGGGTTAACCGGACATCAGGAGACCTGCGCCTGGCATACGTTGGAGAGAGACTGCTCATCGTCCATGACCGAAACCACTGGAAGGCACTACCTAAACCATGAAGGTGGCCAAGGCAGAGAAACGAAAGCTCCCGGGAAAACCCAGCGAACCTCGCAAAGAGGGCATCGCGGGCTTCCTGAATCCTGCAGAAATGCACAAACTGGGGCGCCTCTCTCTGCTTTCTCGATATGTTGTAGAGGGTTCGATGGCGGGTGCGCACCGCAGTCCAATGAAAGGTGCGAGTTCTGAGTTTGCTGACCATAAAGCCTACGGCATCGGCGATGACCCCAAACACATCGACTGGCGCGTTCTGGCTCGAACCGACAAGTACTACATCAAACGCTACGAAGATGAAACCAACCTGCGCGTCTACCTGTCGCTCGACCGAAGCAATTCGATGAATTATGGGAGCGGTGACGTCACCAAATACGATTTCGCCTGCCACCTCGCCGCCGCACTTGGGTACATTACCGTCAAGAACCGGGACTCCATCGGTCTCTTTCTCCATGCCGACAAAGTCGACATGAAAATGGATGCCCGCAACTCGTTCGTGCACCTCAACAACATGCTCAAACATGTCCAGGAGCAGCCCCCCTCCTCCGAGACCGGCCTTGCAGAAACGCTCCACCAAATTGCAGGCTCCGTGCGACGCCGGGCCCTAATCGTTATCATCTCTGACTTTCTCGGGGATGAAGAGGCCATCGCCGTAGCCCTTGCCCATTTGCGGAAACAGCGCCACGACGTCATCGTTTTCCACGTATTGGACCCGATGGAGATTGATCTCTCGATGAAGCATGCTTGCGAGTTCGAGGACCTTGAAACCGGCAAGCGCCTTACCGTCAACCCGCGGGCCATGCTCTCCGACTACCAGAAGATATTCGGTGCTTTTCTAGAACGCATCCAGAAGACCTGCGCGGGCCTCAAAATCGACTACCGTGTGGCGAGATCGGACCAGAATCTAGAAACCTTTGTGCGCGCCTATCTCGAAGAACGACGACGACTGTCAAAGTAGGAGATTATTTGAACATCCAACATCGAACATTCAACTTTGAACATCCAATTAGAATCATGAACGGGAGCTAGGGGAGTGGCAGAGCGCACATACGATCTTGAGGAGAGGCTGCTGGAATATTCAGCAGGCATTGTCCGCTTCACAGAAAAGATGCCCTCTACAAGGGCCGCCAACCATGTAGGAGGACAACTGCTTCGGTCAGTTACCAGCATCCGCACGGCTGAACGCAACAAAGTGCGAGAGACTCCAAGCGAGGGCTACCATGTTTAGTTTCCTTCCCGCTCTCTACTTCAATGTCCCAGATCGGATGTTCGTTGCCAGGTCTCTATTCTCCTCTCCACTTCAACGTTCGATGTTCGATGTTGAGTGTTCAATGTTCGACGTTCTCTAAAACATATGTTCGTTACACCTCTATTTCTAATCGCTTCTGCAGTCGGCGCCGCGATTCCGTTGATGCTGCACCTCATGCAGAAGAAGAACTCTGCACGCAGTCCCTTTCCCACGCTCCGTTTTCTTGAGCAGGCGGTGCAGCAGTCATCGCGCCGGGTCAAGATGGAGCACCTCCTGCTCTGGTTGCTGCGGACGCTGATCATGCTCTTTCTTGGACTCGCGTTCGCCATGCCCATGCTGCGCACGCACAACTTCGCGTGGCTCGGAAACACCCCTCGTGATGTCGGCATCATCATAGATGCATCGTACAGCATGGACTACAACCTGGGGCGGGAGACCGTCTGGGACAAGGCCCTGGGAGTGGCGAAGACTGTGATTGAAGGATTGGGCGAGAACGATCGTTTCTGCATCTACGTCGCGAGTGAACAGCCTGTACCCGTTATTGCCGAACCCACATCCGACAGAGAAGATGGATTGGCGCGACTCAAAGGGCTCAAGAGAGGCCATGCCTCCTCAAGCCTGGCTCCAACCCTGATGGCCGTCAACGATGTGCTCAAGTCCGAGACCCGACGGCGGGAGCGGGAGATCTACGTTCTGACTGACGGTCAGGCCCTGCCCTGGACCGGCTTCCGGACGAGCGACGGCGAGCCCGAACAAGACGGAACGGCGCAACAAGGAGCCTGGGACCCCTCCAGCGTCGGCGAAAAAACCATCCTTTTCGTCGCCCTGCTGGGGGCTACGGCTCCCGAAAATGTAGCCCCTGCGGACATTGTTCTCAATCCACCCATTCTCCTCAAAGGGACAGACCCCAACATCACGGCCAGACTCATCGGCACAGGGAATGCGATGGAAACGGTCGTTTCCATGCACCGGGATGGCGAAGAAATCTCTCGACGGACGGCTCGTGTCGGAGTCGGAGCAGACAGCAACCCATCTTTCTCGATTCCCTCCCTACCTGTTGGAACGCATGCCGTCAGCATCCAGACCCCTGATGACAACCTGCCTATTGATAACGAATTCCACTTCCTGGTCCGTGTCCGGGACGAGCTCCCCACGCTTTGCGTTGGCACCAAAGAGGACACTTTCTTCGCACGCGCGGCCCTGAGCGCCACTGCGGGGGGAGCCCCTGGGAGCGAAAGCAAGTCCCGGTGGGTCACTGCAGACGCCCTGGCTTCGGAATCCCTCCATGCCTATGCATCCGTCTTTCTGTGCAATGCGCTCCCCATGTCGGGCCAGGCTTCAACAGCGCTTGAGCAGCACGTCAGAAGCGGCGGCTTGGTTGCGCTCTTCCCCGGCCCTGCGGCAGCCCCATCCGACTACCAAGCATGGCAATGCCTGCCCGGCGTCCCTACCGGCATGGAGGACGTCCGCCAGTCTCGCCGCAAGCGCATGCTGACATGGGAGCAGCCAAGACATCCCATGCTCCACGCACTTCAGGATAGCCTCGCGCCACCTGTGGTAACCATGCGGCGACACCTCGCGTGGGATACGCTTGCCCCCGAAACGGAAACCCTCGTCACGCTCGGCGACGGAACGCCGTTCCTGCTCGATCGTCCCTACGGGCAAGGACATGTGCTCATGTTTGCCGTTCCTGCCGACCGCTCCTGGAGTGACTTCCCCTTGTCTCCGTTCTACCTGCCAATGATACGGCAGACCATTGAGTATGGTGCCGGGATCGGAGCCTTCGCCCCCTATCTCTGGAGCTGCGCAACCCTCCCCCTCAGCGCAAACCTTCCAGAGGCCACCAGTGCCTCCCGAATCACGGATCCCGACGGCCAAGCCGTTCCCATTCGAAGCGCCATCATTGAGGGGCGAACGGTGCTGCATGCAGAAAATCTGGCCCTGCCCGGCGTCTACTCCCTGACACAGCCCGGACAGACGCCTGCACCGGGCTTCGCCATCAATCTCGATCGGCGGGAGTCGGACCTAACACCGCTGCCACCGGCAGACCTTCCCGAACTGCTCAGAATCAAGAAGCTCCAGATTGCCACCGACTCGGAATCGCTCCTGAAGCTGATCAAAGAACTCCGCGTCGGCAGAACGTTTGGCGAACACCTTCTCTGGCTCGTCTTGATCCTCGCATTGGGTGAGTTTATCTACGCCAACCTCCTGCTGAAGGACCGCCCGAAACTCGGCGACATGCTGCAGATCAAGGCCTCCGGCAAAGTCGGAGGACATACTCCACACGTTGGAGGCAATAGCACGAAAGGGGGTACGACATGACCATCTTCGAGCACTCCACCCCTACCTTCCTGATCTGGTTTGCGACTGTAGCAGCCCTCGTGGGCGCTGCACTCAGCCTCTGGTTCCACATGCCCAGAAAACGGGTCAATGCGGCAATTGGGGCGCTCTATGCCGCTTTCATCCTCCTGCTGATGTGGTGCATGTTTCTACCGGGACGACGCGATGTTGAGGTAGAGAGCCTCAAACCGCGCTTCATCATTGCACTGGACACCTCTCGCAGTATGCTAACGACCCCAGCCGAAGGGACACCACAGCGCTGGGAGAAGGCACTCGAAGCACTCGACATGCAGTGGGTGAACTCTGTTGCAGCGGAATGCGTTATTGAGCGGTTTACGTTCGACACCAGTCTCTCCAAACGCCTCAACCCGGAAGAACTGTCTCAGGCGCTGCCCGAAGGTGAATCCACCATGCTCCGCGATTGCCTGCAAGAACTCACCCGCAGGTACGCAGGGATGAATGTGGCGGGGGCTGTGCTACTGAGTGATGGCGTTGAAACGCGCGAGGCCACTGACGACTGGGCGCTCGAAGCACGCCCATTCCCCATCCACACGGTACGGCTGGAACCCGACGTTGAGTGGAGCGTTGATCCCGACCTCCACATCGACTCAGCCAACACACCCCGCCGCACGACGGTTGGCTGGAAGACTGAACTCACTGCCGTGATCTCCGGGCAAGGCTCCGGAGGTACCCCCGTCAACGTGCAGCTTTTCAAGGACGGTATGCTCCACCAGGAAAAGCCAACTCAGCTTCCAGACTCCGGTGGAGCACGTGAGACCAAGTTCGAACTCGAGCATCCGGAGATCGGCCTCTTCAACTACCGCGTGCACATCCCCCCCCTGCTGGGCGAATCCAACACAAACGATAATGATTTCGCCATATCCGTCCGCGTTGCCGATGCAAAGAACCGCCTGCTCTACGTAGAAGGGCCACCCCGCTGGGAATACAAGTTCCTCCGACGGGCACTCATTGCCAACAGCCAGATCACACCGATCGTTTTCTACTCAGGTTTCGACGGCAAGCCATACGGAGGCGTGCCGGTAGGCAACATGACCTCGGACATGACCGAGGCGGAACTTGCCTTGCTCAAGGTCGTGGTCATTGGCAACCTGGATGCAAAGACGCTTACAGAGGCACGTGCACAGAACTTGGTCGCCTTCGTCGAGGCAGGCGGGAGCCTCGTGCTCCTCGGGGGAACCGAGGCATGGGGAAAAGAGGGCCTTTCCAGAACCGCCCTCAGGGCCACAATGCCACTTCGTAAGCACTCCACCAAGCCCACCCAAGGGGATAAACCGTTCCCCATTCACATTGCGGATGCAGGCATGGCGCACCCCGCATTCGCCGGCGACTCAGACTACTGGGCCACCGTCCCCCCCGTCCTGTCATTTTTTCCCAGGGCACAGCTCTCAGCGGGCGCCCAGACGCTTGTCGAAGTGGAAGCCCCAACCGGGAGACACCCAATCGTCATCTCACATCGCTATGGCGACGGAAAGGTCGTGGTCATCCTGACAGACTCACTCTGGAAGTGGCAACTCACGGCCCACGCCAGTGAGAGCAAACCCTACCAGCGTTTCTGGGATCAGCTCATTGACTGGCTGCTTCCGTCTGAAGAGGAACTCACGACGCAAGACGTAGAGCTCTTTGCAAACCGCGACGGGCTCTTTCTCGGTGAGACGATCGAGCTTAGCGCACGCCTCCATGAGGACATGGCGGATGAAGGTGCACGCGTGCAGTGCCTGCTCGTCCTTCCAGACAAGCGGGAAGTGCCCTATGCCATGGCCGCGCAGCCCGTCACAACGCCCACTGGGAAAACGTATCCGGGCTATGTCGTGCCATTCACCGCTGATACACCTGGGCTCTATACAGCCACCGCCATCGCCGGCGAGGGCGACAGCACCGTCAAATCGGATCCGCTATCCTTCTTCGTGAAACCCTTCACCCCGGAATCCATGCCGCGCCCCATCAATACGACCGTTCTCAAAACCATTGCCCAGAGCAGCGAGGGGCGCTTCTTCGAGAATCTCTCCAGTCTGAACCGCGCCATGGAAGTGCTCCAGACCAGCGCAATCGAGGAAGAGACCGTCGCGTACAAAAGCCTGTGGCAAACGTGGTTCATTATCGCGCTCCTTATGCTGTTACTCGGAGCCATGTGGTCCGTTCGCAAGTGGCAGAACATGCCGTAAAACGCCCATGCCTGTGTCGCCATGCCGCGCCAGGCAGAGCTGAGAGCCTGGAGACAGAAGACCAGTTGTTGGCAGTTGCCGGTTGTTGGACGTTCCCCCTACCCGTCCAGCCTCCACCCTTTGCGGTAAGGCTTGGTAAGGTACGCATTGGCCGACGCAACATTGGTGATGCGCCCGGCTGCTCCATCGTACTCCAGGTCTGCTTCGGCTCGGAAACTTGCGAGCCCCAGGCAGAGGGTCTCAATCATATTGGCACCGTACTCGAAATTGCAGGCGGTCTCCCAGGGGCGACCGTTCTTGCACGCGGCAGTCCACTGGTGCTGGAAGTGGCCGAGGTCCGCTGCGACGTCCTCACGGGCTCGCGGCTGGAAATAGCTCAAGTCGGCACTCCTCCCGAAGGGGATCAGTAATCGCTTCTTGAAGTCGGCAATCACGTAGCCTTGAGAGCCCTTAAACAGGGCACCGTGTCTGATCTCATCCAGGTCGATCCAATCCAGCGGTGACTTGGGGCCGGTCCTGCTCTGATGATAGGTGACCCGGATCTTATCCCGCCAGTCGTTGGCGGGCATTATGAACGAAGCGCGCATGTCGGCCGGCGTCACATCCGAATGGGGCTTCTCAGGGGATTCAGCCTTTATCGACGTGGGCAGCTGCGCATCGATCACGTTCCAAACCAGATCGACCGTATGGCTACCCCAGTCGCCCACGTACCCCGTGCTGAAGTCCCAATACTTGTTCCAGGCCTGGCAGCCAAGACCTGCACGGTCACCCAGTTCGAAATAGCCTGGATTGTAGGGATGCTCCGGCGAGGGACCGAGCCACAGGTCGTAGTTTAGGTGCGCCGGGGGGGCTCCGGCTGCAGGCAGATAGCCGGGCTTGGATGCCGCACCTCTGGCCCACACATGCACCTCCTTGAGCTCTCCAATGGCACCGTCATGTATCATCTCCCTCAGGCGGTTGAAATTGGGATCGGCGTGTCGTTGTGTCCCGACCTGCGTGGCGAGCTTGCCTTTCTTCTTCAAGTAGGTTTCGCGAAGTGTGCGAGCTTCGTTTGCCCGGATGGCCAGCGGCTTCTCCATGTAGACATGCAGATCACGGTTCATCGCCCAGTTAGCCACAAAGGCGTGAGTGTGGTCAGTGGTGCAGCAGAGCACCGCATCGAGGCCGGGGTGATCGAGCGCCTTGCGCCAATCTTCATAGGGGGTTGCATTGGGAAACTCCGCCATGCCCTTGGCAAGGTTACCCTTATGCACGTCGCAAACCACGGCAATATTCTCGTTTTTCAGCGCCCCATAGTGCTGGCTGGCTCGGCCCCACGCCCCGATCAGGGCAATATTGAGCCTGTTGCTGGGCGGGTTCTGCCCCAATACCGTGCCGCTGGGCAAGATAAGAAGTCCGGCGCCAGTGGCGCTACCTGCCTTGAGGAATCCCCGGCGACTGATGGTTGATTTCAACATGATTGCTCCCTGTGCTTCGCTTAACCTCTTCGTTTGCCATCCTAGGCGTGCCAGAGTCCAGCCGTCAAGGGGCAGCAACACAAATGCTCTGTTCGGGCGCAGGATGACGCCATCTTTCTGCTTGCCTGGCACGGGAATGCAAAGCAGTCTGGGCGGATGAGGACAGGGTTCCTAATCTCGCTTGCTGTAGTGGGAGGCCCCGGCCGCGGCCGACGGAGATTCACCAACCATTCCATACCTTGAAACAGGAAGCCGCATGAGCAATCTAACGCCACTCTTCGGGAAAACGCTATCCGAGCTTAGTGACTTGATGGACTCCTACGCCCTGCCCCACTTCACGGCAAAGCAGGTGGCCGACTGGCTATACGGGAAGGAGATCAGCTCCTTTGGAGACATGTCGAACCTCTCCAAAGAGACACGCGCACTTCTGTCGGCCAACCATACGCTCGGATTAACCGCGCCCTCAGAGGTAAAGACCAGTTGCGACGGCACCCGAAAGTACCTCTTTCCGACCGTGCACGGCAGATTCATCGAAACAGCCATGATTCCCATGCGGGAACGAAAGACACTGTGCGTGTCCTCCCAAGTCGGCTGCAAAATGGGGTGCAAGTTCTGCATGACAGGAAAGCAGGGCTTCCAAGGACAGCTTTCCGCCGGCGAGATTGTCAACCAGATTTGCAGCATTCCTGAGCGGCAGGAAATAACCAACATCGTCTACATGGGGATGGGAGAGCCTTTTGACAACCTGGATGAAGTGCTCAAGAGCATCGAGATTTTGACCGCCGACTGGGGCTTCGCAATGAGCCCCCGCAGAATCACCGTTTCCTCAGTTGGCCTGCTCCCCGAACTCTCCCGTCTTCTCAACGCATGTGAGGCCCACCTGGCAATCAGCCTACACACGCCTTTTCACGAAGAGCGGCAACAGCTGGTGCCTGCGGAGAGCACCAACCCACTGACAGACGTGCTTGATTGCATTCGAGCCTGGGACTTCCGGGGCCAGCGCCGCGTCTCATTCGAGTATATTGTATTTGGCGGCATGAATGACACACCACGGCACGCTGATGCGCTTGCTCGCCTTCTTAGGGGTCTGAATTGCCGCGTGAACCTAATCCGGTTCCATGCCATTCCCGAAACGTCACTGCCCCCGACAGATGAGACCACACTGCTGGCTTTCAAGGACCAACTCAACAACAAGGGAATCCTCACGACGGTCCGCTCCTCGCGAGGCCTCGACATCCTCGCCGCCTGCGGACTGCTCTCAACGGAAGCCCTCGCGAGCTCGCAACGACCGGATGCCGCCTGAATCAACTTGCGACGACAAGGGGGGCCTACGCCTCAACGCGCTTGACCTCAAGCCCTACGATGCAGACATCGTCGTCTAGGTCCCCTGTCCCAGCATGCGCTTCGACCCGATCCAGCACCCCCCGGATCATATCCTCCAGCAAAAGCGCCCCCCCCGGCTGCATGGCGGCAACGAGGCGCTCTTCACCAAATTCTTCGCCTTCCCCGTCGATGACTTCGTAGAGACCGTCCGTATAGAGCACCAGGCGATCGCCCACACCAAGCAGGCCCTCATAGGTCTCGTAGGTGCTGCTCTCATCAATGCCCATAGCAGGCGCATGCGTACCCGGGGGCTGCCCCAGCCGCTCTATAGGACCACCGCACGCACGCACGACAGCAGGAGCTGGATGCCCAGCGTTGGCCCAGAACATCCCTCCTGTCTTTACATCAACGGTAACACATGCCGACGACACAAAGATCAACTGATCAGGTTGCCGCAAGAGACGGGTGAGATCGGCGTTGAGACTTGTGAGAAGCAGCCCTGGATTATGGGCCTGCGCCCCCAGCTCCTCGACCAGCCCACGTATGACGGCCGTAACCAACGCAGGCTGCACGCCATGCCCCATGACATCGCATATCAAAACAGCCACGGATGTCTCGGAAACCGGGAAGATGTCAAAGAAGTCCCCACCCAGCTCCAGGCACGGGCGATAGTGATGGCAGAAGGCGATAGCAGTCCCCCCGCGGGGAGCAGAAGCCGGAAAATCGGGGTAACGCCGCGGCATGAGTGCGAGCTGCATCTCTCGCGCCATTGCCAACTCTGTATCCATCTGAGCATTCCGCGCTCGCAGCTCATTTGCAATCTCTGAAAGCCGTATCTCAATCTGCTTGCGCTCAATCGCGTACCGGATGGCCCGACACAGCAGTTGGGAATCCATACTCCCTTTGACCAGATAGTCCTGTGCACCCTCGTGAATGGCGCGGGAACCAAGCTCCTCATCAGAGAGTCCGGTGAGTAGAATGGCGGCCACGTGGGGAGCCGTCTCATGCACGCTGGCAAAAGTCTCCCACCCAACAGAATCGGGAAGACTCAGATCGAGCAGAACAGCGTCCACCTCATCGGAAAGTAGACCGAGGCCATCGTGGAGTGTCTGAGCCCATTGAATGTGGAAACGCTCCTGCTCACTCTCATCGAGCAGGCCTCGAGTGATGATGTAGTCTTCCTCATCATCTTCAATAACCACCAGCTCTATGCGTTGGCCCTGCATCTACACAAGAGCTTACGCCTAAAGGCGAAAGTGTCAAGCGGGCGAACCAAAGAAGCGAAGCCCGGCCATACAGACATCATCCTCGAAGTCAGGCCCCGACGAGAACCTTGCCGCGTCCTCGGCCAAACCGCTGAGTATTGACGTCACCGAGCCGTCTGCGCGAGATAGAAGGGAGTCGATCAGACGATCCACACCGTACTGATTCTGGTCATCATCTTCAGCCTCAACCAAGCCATCGGTATAGATGAACACCATATCATTTGGGGACAGTTCGACCTCACATGTTGTGTACTGTGTTTCCTCGAAAAGAGGAATGGCAGGCTGCTCCACGACCTCTGAAATCGACAGAGGCCTGGGCGACTGCCCCCCCTTGAGATACAACGGCGGAGGATGCCCTGCATTGGCATACTGCAGCACGCCACTTTGCACATCCAGCACAATGCAGCATGCGGTCAAGAACACGAAATCCTCACTCTGCCGTAGCATCGGGAATATCTGTCGATTCATCCGGGAAAGCAAGACGCCTGGGTCCTGCTCAGCGCACAACAAATCCTCGCTCAGGGCCCGAACGATCCCCGTCACCAGTGCAGATCTTACGCCGTGCCCCATGACATCACAGACCAGAATCGCGGTCTTGTGATCCGAGAGCTTTCGAATGGCACAGAAGTCTCCACCGATGTGACCACCCGCTTTGTAGTAGTGACCAAACTCCACAGTTCGGGCCTCCCCATCCCGCGCGAAACGGGGGTAGGCCTGCGGCAGAAATGCCTTCTGGAAGCGATCCGCCATGGCAATGTCGTCCTGAATCTGCCTGTTCAGGTGCTCGAGCTCCTCGGCATACTTGGCCAACTTCTGCTCGGCCACCTTGTGGGCCGTGATATCCCGGGACACACCGAACGTGCCCATGATCTCGCCCTGATCATCAAAGAGCGGCATCTTGCTCGTAGATACCCAAGTCACACGCCCATCGGACCACACCTCACGCTCCTCAACACCAAGAAGTGGCTCGTGGGTTTCGATAATGCGCTGTTCGTCTTCGAACGCAGGGCGGGCATGCTCATCTTTGAACAAGTCAAAATCGCTCATGCCCACAAGATCATCCGGGCTCTTGCGGCCAACCCAGCGTGCAAAGGCGTCATTGACGAGAATAATGTGAGACTCCAGGTCCTTAAAGTAGATGTTGTCCGAACTGTGATTCAGCAGATTGGCCAACAGCTCTTTGGTCGCGTAGCGATCATCCACTGTAGTCCCCCTTTCCTTCTGTGCGACGGCGATGCAGAACTGGATAGAACAGAACACGGGGCAAAATGAAGACACACAGCACCCCGATACCCGCGTTGACCCCCACCTTGGCGCCTGCCAGAGTCGACCAGTCAACCCCCCTCACACCAAATACATAGCCCGCCAGCAGGAAACCCACAACGAGCCAGAGATTCAAGATACCCTTGATGTGCCGTCCTGCCCAACCGCCAATAACCCGCGGAACGTTGAAGAACAGATCAAACACCATATGCTCAACCAGCGCGCCCTTCTCTCCGAACACGGGGATGATATGGACTGCCGACGCTGCCCAACGCCCGGCCATGAACTGCGAGAATTCCGGATACGCAGTCACCATCTGAAGCGGAAATGCCAGATAGCCGATGTACTTCACGAACGAGAGCGGAGCCGCCACCATGTAGTCTTTGAAGTTACGGTCGCGAATCATGAGATAGACCACGTAGAACCCGCGACAGATGGAACCGGGTGAAATGGGAATCACCTGAAACACTCCCAACGTCACAACGAATGCACCAAGTGCCTTCTGAAAGTCCCCGCAGGAGCCATACACCTTAACCGCAATGACTGCCCCGACCACTACCGATACAATCTGCGTCACGGGCAGGGTGGCAAGATGCACGCCCACGCTCTTGAGGTATTGCGCGATGAAAGGATCCTTGGTCTGCGCAAGGATGGCATCGCGTTCCGCCTCGTGCAGCATGCCATCTTTGAACCCCTCCTCAACCTGCTCACGGAGCCACTGCTCGCGAAATGCAGCATCCTTGAAAAAGCGTCGCATGTAGAGAAAACCGTCCCGCAGTCGGATGGTAACGCGCCAGGGCTCACAGAGCACGCGATGGAGCACGGCGAAGGGCAGCAAACGGACGCTCAGGCGCTCTAACCAGAACAGGGCAACATGATCGGCAATCAAACGGGCATGCTTCTCCCCCACCCTTCCCCCGCGATGCCAATCAATAGCGGCAGATGCGGCACTCGCCTTGCCAGAGAGCCGGAGGTAACGAAGGCTGGAAACCAAGCCAAACACGTGGCTCCTGAAATCCCGATTACACCAGATCTTCCTGACCAGCTTGCCCAGAACCGGAACCGCTCCGAGCAGGTAGAATGCCACGAAACGCGGCCCGCCACGCTCCAACTTGCTGGACATCTCGCGATCCACAAGATTGTCAGACCAATACCCCGCGACTAACCCCCGGCGCACATCCGCACGAAGGTCGGCATCAACCAGAAGTCGCCATCCCTGGTGTGAAAGATCCGGCATAGAGCGGCGGTACGCAGCGTCATAGCATTCCAGCGCATCAATCAAATCCCCATGCACACCAAACACCTCAGGACGCGCATCCGTGTAAGTGCGTAGCTTCTTGAAATCGCAGCGGTCAAACTGTGCCAGCGAACCACGGCGCAACCCGGAAAGAATGAGGCCGAAATCCGCAGGGCTCATCGGCAGATAGGGCACCAACGCCAAACCCGCCCGAAAATCGACCGCACAGAGGCCGGCAGATGGATCGGTTCCCCCAGAAGTGCGCTTCAGAGCGTTCGGCTGGCTCTTCAGCGTGGTCCATTCATACTGCCGCGCCAGCTCCGGGGCTCCCATGTCATGCAACATCTGGACAAGCTTCACCATGAACTGATGCTTGGCGATGAACTCAGGGCTATCGGTCTCGCGGGGGTCAATGGTCCGCCACTTGAACCGCTTCCGCAAATGCGTGTCGGCTTCCAGTCGCCAGGTGCGCCCTTCAACCCACTCCCGGACTTCCCCATACGCTCGAAAATTGGCGTCGTAGAAGGAGGCATATGTATCTGCGATTGCGTTCTCGTCACGGAAAACATCCTTTGCGGCCACCCGCAGCAGCTTTGGCCACAGGAGCCCTGAACGACAGGCTGATTTCAGCACCTGCGCACTGAAGGGCGCCTGGAAGGCGAGTTTGTAGACAAAATCGCGAAACCCAGCTGAAAACCGACTCGGCGGGATCATAATCTTTACGGCGTAGATGCCGCCTTCATGCAGCCCGGACTCCACCGTGGGATCTTCAAACGCGATCGACTCCAGCCGACACCGATAGACTTGCCCAGCAAAGCCGCCACCCACGAACTTCTCAATGTGGAAGCGGGCACTGCCATCCGTCTCCGGCCACGCCGACGTCACCTCGAGTTCCAGCGTGTCACCGTCTTCATATCGCCGCAGACGGTATGGTATGCGCAGATCCAGCTCGCGAATCCGCGCAATCAAACGCGTGCAGAGCTCTCGAGAGTAAACCACTTTGGCCATAGTTCTATTCCATTTCGCGCACCGGCCGACGACGCGCCTTGCGCTCTGACTGCTGGTGCTTCTCGTCCAACATGCGATTCTTCTGCCGTCGCGAACGCCGACGCTTCTGACGCCGGACTTTCTCGGCCGCCTGCCGCCGGCGACTCGCCGCCCCAAGTTTGCGCTCCTCCAACCGTTCGCAGACCTCTTTGCGCGCATGATAGCGATTCATCTCTCGCGAACGCGAGCACTGACACTTCACTTCAATGCCTGAGGGCTCATGCTTCAGATAGACGCAAGAGGCCGTTTTGTTGACCTTCTGCCCCCCTTTACCCGACCCCAGGATGAACTTCTCCGTAAGGTCGGCCTCGCGCACATCCATCCGATCCATGAATTTCTGGAGCTGATCACGCTTGGTCTGACTTATGTACGCATCGGGCACGATTGTTTTCTTCTTCTAAAGCGTTGGGGGGCCTGATAATTTAACGGCTCAAGCTAGCACACCGTTGCAACAAGAGGGAGTTCAAAAAAATGGCAAAGCAGACCGTGGCCTTCCTCGGCCCTCTCGGAACTTACTCACACCTCGTAACTCGCAAGCGTTTCGGAAATGACGCAGAGTTCATTCCGCTCTTGGGCATTGCGGATGTCTGCTCCTATGTCTCGCGCACTCCCGGGGCCAAAGGTGTGGTTCCCATTGAGAACTCCTCGGGAGGAACCATCCACGAGACCATCGACATTCTCCTCAACAACCGGCCTCGTGTCTGCATCGAGGAGGAACTATCGCTGCACGTGAAGCTTGCACTGCTGGGACACAAAGGCTGCCCGATCAAACGCCTCCACTCGCACTTCGTACCACTGGAGCACTGTTCCCCCTGGATCAGGAAGCACCTCGGCAGAGTTGAGAAAAAGGAGGAGAGCAGCACCGCGATCGCGGCAGCTCACGTGACCGTTGACCCGTACGCCGCCGCCTTGGGCGGTCGGCACCTCGCCAAGCAGTTCGGTTTGGACATTCTTGAGTTCCCCGTCGAGTCTGACACACCCAATATTACGACATTCGTTGTTGTCTCGAGAAAGCAGGTTGAGCACACACGGCGGGACAAAATCACATTGGCCATAAGCCTCCCGAATGAACCGGGCAGTCTCTACCGTCTCCTCGGCACGTTCCAACAGGAGAAAGTCAATCTATCCCGCCTGGTATCGCGACCGATCCGAGGCGCGCACAAGGAGTACGCATTCCTGATAGATCTGGACGGAGACATGGAGACCCCCTCCGTCAAGCGCGCCATCCGAGACGCACGCAAGCAGTCAACAGCCTTGCGCATCTGCGGGGCTTATCCCTGCCGCAAACCCTACAGATCCTAACCTCAGGCAAGATGCTGAAACGTCGCCACGGTCATGTAATACACTCAACCCCGGCGGCTCTCCTGCTCGGAGCCGCATGGTTGCTGGCCACGCCCGGCATGGGGCAACTCACGGTAGAGACGCCAGCGACCATCAGCTTTGGGACCTATCCTGCGTGGGAAACTCGAACGGCGCACTATGAGCTGAAGAATACGGGAAACTCTGATCTACAGATCAAGAAGGTCCGTAGCACTTGTGGCTGCGCCACGACGGGGCTCAGTAGCGAGACGCTGCCCCCTGGAAAGACTGCAGATCTGCGCGTCTCGGTGCTCCCCAATTCTATTTTCGGCAACTTCAAGAAAGCCACTTACATCCTCACCTCGGACCCGACTACCCCGATTGTGCAGGTCTGGGTGGAGGGCCATGCCACTCCCCTCGTCGATGTGAGCCCCACACCGTTTGTCCCCGCAGGAATCCTTGAGCTCGGCACCCCTCACGAATGGGTCTTCACGCTCAAACCGAATCGAGATCCCATCGCATTCTCAGAGCTCCAAACCACATCCTCGGTTCCTATCAGCGTCAGCTTCTCTGCCCCCTCCGCAACGAACAACCCGGGACGGATTTGCATCGGCATACCGGCACAGGGGTCCGCCTCTACACTCAACATCAGCATCGCTACGCTGGCAACCTATGGGACCAATACCGCGCCACTCAAGCTGAGTATCACCGGGCTGATTGGGTCCCATCTTGTGGCGGTACCCGCACGGATCAGCATCATCCCACACGCCACGACGCACCGCGCCCGCCTGCGATTCCGCATCGTGGGTCCGCGACAGAAACGGCTTCAGCTAACCCCCGACTCGCTGGCACTCCCCCACATAGACGGGGTTTTCTTTAGCCCGCCAACTCGTGATCACACGGGAATGGGCCTCCTCGTCGATGTCACCTTCGATGCCTCCTTCATAAAGCGGGTTCAGTCAGAGCGAGAGGTTTCCTTAGCCGTTAGCATCCCGGGGGCGGCTCCTGCCTCGATCGTGTGCGTGCCCCCCGACCCAAAATGATTGTAGTCCACTGCATGCCCGCGATAGCATGAGCCGATGATCTCCCACGACGTGATTATTGTTGGAGCCGGGGCAGCAGGAATGTTTGCAGCGGCGGTCTGTGCTGAACGCGCACCGGGACAGAGCATTCTGGTTCTGGAGCGGCAGTCAGAACCGCTTGGTAAGGTGCGTATTTCCGGCGGAGGCCGATGCAATCTCACGCACGCATGCACAGACATACGTACATTCGCACAGAACTACCCCCGCGGGAGCTCAGAACTCATCGGTCCCTTTCACCAATTCGGACCTACGGAGACCATGGAGTGGTTCGAAGCGCATGACGTGCCGCTGGTCACACTCGAGGACGGCTGTGTCTTTCCTCAATCCGACCGGTCCGAATCCGTCATTGATGCGCTGCAGACAGCGGCCGAGAACGGGCATCTGGAGACCGTGTTCCGGGCAACCGTCGTCAGCGTCTCGCGACTCCACTCCACAGGCACCGACGGAGACTGGAGTGGATTCCAGGTCGAGGTCGCTGATGGGCGCCAATTCGTCTGCCGCAAACTCCTCATTGCCACGGGAGGCGGAGCACTGATCGACGGACTTGACCACACCATTGAGCCCTGTGTTCCGTCGCTGTTCACGTTCAAGACCTCCGACAGTGCCTTCACCGCCCTGGCAGGGATTGTCGAAGACGAGGTCCGTCTCAGCGCGCCAGGCCTCAGAGCGGAGGGGACCCTGCTGATCACGCATGGAGGCATCAGTGGACCCGCGGCACTGCGACTCTCATCATTCGGTGCAAGAGTCCTGGCAGAAGACCACTACTGCTTTGCTATGAAGATCAACTGGTTGCCGTCCAGCAGCGAGCAGGAGGTATTCGAACAGATGGAAAGCTTCCGGGCCGCCTCCCCTCGCAAACAGGTGGGAACGTGGTCCCCCATGGGCCTCTCCGTGAGGCTTTGGAAGCTCCTGGTTTGCCGAGCAGGCGTAGACCCGCATCGCGCTTGGGGAGATTGCCCACTCAAAGCGCTTCGGCACATTGCCGCACAGGTCTCGGGCTTTGAGCTGCCGATCACGGGAAAGAATCCTCACCGTGAGGAGTTTGTGACCTGCGGAGGCATCCGCCTCAAGGAGGTGAACTTCAAGACCATGGAGAGCCGCCTGCACCCCGGCCTATTCTTCGCTGGGGAGATTCTTGATATTGACGCTCTGACCGGCGGCTTCAACCTCCAGGCTGCCTGGACCACGGGCTACATCGCTGCCCAGCAGCTGGGCTGACCCCGATCTACTTCCGTCGAAACGGTCAGCGCTACAGCAGCGCACAGATCTCATCGCTGGTATCCGCATCAATACGGAGGGGTTTCCCCGCCTCGACGGTGATGCTCTCAACCCCGTCAACACAGGCATCGAGAAGCGCATCCCACTCAAAACGTGTCTCACACTGCTCACAGCGTTTCAGCGTCGGAGCGGTTGCCGGACTCTTCGGAACGAAGACCGTGCAGCAGTCTTCGTACGGGCGAACCGAGATGTCATAGGTGTCAATCCGACGGGCAATCTCCATAATTTCAACCTTGTCCATGCAGGCGACAGGACGAATGACGGGCATGCTCGCAACGCTATTGATCGCCAGCATGCTCTGAGGGGTCTGCGAGGCCACCTGTCCAAGGCTCTCCCCATTGGATAGCACTGGACATCCCATGCGCTGCGCAACCCGTTCGGAGATGCGGTACATCATACGACGCATAATCGTCATTCCGTAGCTCTCTGGAACAGAACCGAAAATGGCCTTCTGAAGCGGAGTGAAGGGAACAACGTGAACCACGAGCTGTCCGCCAGGCATGTAGTGAGCCAGTTTCTCGGCGAGATCAAAGACCTTTTGACGGGCACGTGGGGAGGTATACGGCGGCGAGTCAAAATGCAGAGCCTCAATCTCCAACCCGCGCTTCATCATGAGATATCCGGCCACCGGCGAATCAAGCCCACCCGACAGCATCAGGAGCGTGGTCCCGTTGATCCCAAGAGGCAGACCACCTAGACCGGGAGTCTCTTTCGATACAATGAAAGTCCTTGCCTTCTGTACCTGGATTTTGACCAGTAGGTCCGGATTCCTGATATCCAGCGGCACATCGGAATGCTCAGCAATGTACTGTCCCACGGTTCTGGCGATCTCCGGAGACTTGAAGGGAAACTGCTTGTGGCCACGAGTCGCCGTCACCTTGATACGCTTGCCGTCATCCTCCAGGGCATTCACGACGGCAAGCGTGGTCTCCTTGATGGCATTCATATCGCTCTCGCAGTAGGTATAGAGCTGATAGCGCTGAATTCCAAACACCGTACTGAGCCTATCCAACACCGCTTCCGAATCTGCCCCGTTGAGCGCAATATTCAGATTTGCATGAGTCTTGCTTACCGTCAGCTGCTCAATGCCCGCCAGCCGTCCCTTGACGGTGCGCAGGGCACGATCAATGAAACGACTCCGGTTCTTTCCTTTGAGGAAGACCTCACCGAATGATGCAATGATGCCGTCGTATGTCATAGCGTATTCCTACCTCAGCTTGTTCACAACCTGACGAAACGCCTCCAAGAAGCGTTGAATGTCCAGTGCTGAGGTCCGGCAAGACAGCGAAATTCGGATCGCATTGCGCGCCCGCTGTTCACTGCCGGTGAGCGCCAGAATCACCGGCGAGAGCTCAGCCTTCTTTGAAGAGCAGGCAGACACGGTCGAGATGTAGATCTCCTCCGCCGCGAGTCCCTGTAGCAGCGTCTCCGGCTTGATGCCATCGACGAAGAGGTTCAGAATGTACGGAGACGCGGACTCGGGCGAGTTACATGCGACCCCCTGCATTCCCGCGAACGACTTCCGAAGCGTCCGATTCAACTCCCGGGTACGCTTGAGCTTCTCAGCAACATCGGTCACAGCCAATCGTAGTGCCTTCGCGAATGCAGCCGCCTTTGGAACATCCACGGTACCTGACCTCAACTCGAACTCCTGTCCGCCACCGAGGACTTGCGAAGCGATCGCCTGACGTTCGCGAAGAACCAGAACACCGCTTCCCTTAAGTCCGAAGAATTTGTGCGCGGAAAGCGAGAGCAGATCCACAGGCATCTCACGCAGAGAGAAGGGCAGCTTGCCAATGCCTTGTACACCATCAACATGGTAGAGCGCTTGGTGGGACTGAAGCAGATCCGCAATCTCAGCGATGGGCGTAACGGCTCCCGATTCATTGTTCACGAACATCGTCGAGACGAGAATGGTCTCATCCGTCAGAGCCGCCTGTATCTGGTCTGCCGTCACAGCGCCGTCCGATCCCACCGGCAACCTTGTCACCGAGAACCCTCCCGATTCCAGTGATTGCAGCACCCGCTCTACGGACGGATGCTCACTATTGGTGCTTACGATATGCCTCCCGCGCTCGCGGTACTGCTCCGCAACGCCCTTCAGCGCAAAGTTGTTGCTCTCCGTTGCCCCCGACGTAAAGAGTGCGCGGTAGCCACGCCCGTCGAGCATGTCAACAACCTGGGCGCGGGCCTGCTCCAGCAGCTGTTCAGCGCGCTCTCCAAGGCGGTGCAAAGAGTGTGGATTCGCCCAAAACCCTTCGCAGACGCGGTTGAACGTCTCCAGAACTGCCGGATCCGGCGGCGTCGTCGCGGCATTATCAAGATAAATCATATCACAGCCTCGTCCGGGCAAGCCCACCAATGCACCGGGCAATCCCCCTGCCCGAGCCCATTCCCTTTTCATCAGAATTTCGAATCCTATCCCGATTCACCCCCACTAGCCATGACATTCTGCGTCCCTCTCCGATCGAGTATTGACCCCCCGTTGATTTGCCGTATGCTCCCCCGCTATGTCAATTACCGAACACCTGCCAGCCCCCGGAACGCGCAGCATCCATACCTGCGGAGATACCGTTGTCTTTCGCCTGACACTCGGTCATGCTGAGATGGGAACCGCCTGGATCAGAACCAATATCGGGCATGCGCACGAGCACCGACGGGAGATCATCGAACACGTCGAGCTCCAGAAACCCATCCTCTCACGAGACTGGCATGATATTCCCATGCAGGCCGAAGACGACGGCGTACACTTCCACCTTGAAGTCCCCCTGGCCGAGGTGGGGCGTTTCGAGGCAAAAGCCTTCTTTCTGCCCGAAGGCATGCACGACCCGCTATGGCCTGAAGGCGACAACATCGTCTTCAAGGTCGAGCCCACCAGCAGCGTGTGCGGCAATACACTCTACACCGCTTTCGTCCGGCAGTTTGGCCCGCACATGAAGAATCGAGAGGTCCCACCGCAGCGGCTCGAGACCATCAAGCAGTTGGACGCCGCCGGCTACACCGTGATTCCAAAGTCAGGGACGTTTCGTAAGCTCATGGGAGCGCTTGATCACATCATCGGCACGATGGGATTCCGGATTATCCAGTTGCTTCCGATCCACCCCGTACCGACGACCTATGCCAGAATGGGACGATTCGGCAGTCCATTCGCATCCATCGACTTCTTCGATGTCGATCCTGCGCTTGCAGAATTCGACCGCAAGACGACGCCCCTTGACCAGTTTGGTGAATTCGTCGATGCCGTGCATGCACGCGATGCGCGCGTTTTTCTGGATCTCCCGATCAACCATACCGGGTGGGCATCCCACCTCCAGATCCACCATCCTGACTGGTTTGCGCGGAACCACGATGCATCGTTCATGTCCCCTGGGGCATGGGGTGTGACATGGGAAGACCTTTCTGAGCTCAACTACGACCACCGGGAACTGTGGCAGTACATGGCAGATGTGTTTCTCTTCTGGTGCCGACGTGGTGTGGATGGGTTCCGCTGTGACGCTGGCTACATGGTTCCACTCCCGGTCTGGGAGTACATCGTTGCAAAGGTGAGGGAGGAGTATCCAGAAACCCTATTCTTGCTGGAAGGGCTGGGGGGGAAGATCAGTGTGACAGAATCCCTGCTGGATCGTGCCAATCTCAACTGGGCTTACTCTGAGATCTTCCAAGTCTATGATCGCAGGCAGATGGAACACTATCTGCCGCAGTGCCAGGGAATCACACGCACACACGGACCGCTCATTCATTTTGCAGAGACACACGACAACAGCCGCCTTGCGGCGGAGTCTCAACCTTATGCGCAGATGCGCTGTGCGCTCGCAGCACTCTTCTCTGAAGCCGGTGCGTTCGGGATTACCAATGGCGTGGAGTGGTTTTCCACCGCGAAGGTTGATGTGCATGGCGCGCCTCCCATGAACTGGGGAAACCCGGAGAACCAGGTGTCATGGCTGGCACAGATCAACACCATTCTTGAGCAACACGCCGCCTTCCGAAACGGCGTTCCCCAACGGCTAGTGCACCAGGACGGAAGCAATGCCATTGCTCTACTGAGAAGCCCCGATAACGGCGACACCGTGGTTGTCGCGGTGAATCTGGACTGCAAGAGCGAGGGAGCCGTTTCCTGGGCACGCTCCGAATTCTACCTCCCCGACGGTCGGTGCCATGATTTGCTTGCAAAGCGCGAACGGGCGCTCACACCCAATGCTGAGAACTGGGTCTGCGCCCTCGCCCCTGCTGAAGTCGTTTGCCTCTCCCCTCGTGAGTGGGAGCCAGACACAACCAATCGCACATCACTCGTGCCTTCTGCGGTTATCCTGCAGCGTCAGCGTGCCACCGCCCTGTCGCTCTATCTGCGTTGGACAGGCAACACCGTGTTGACAGACACTGACGCGGATGCACTGGCAAGGCAACTGGTTGATGACCCGACCGCGTTCTGCGAAGCCATCACGAAGGCGCCCCTGCAGAAGTCTGTCACGACTTGGCGCTGGCCCGAGGACCGGGAGCGTACGGTCATGCTGCCGGCTCACCATTCGCTCCTTATCAGAAGTGCTGCCCCATTCCACGCAGAGCTACGGAATGGTGCCTCCCGTGTCGCCGTTGAGGGCAGCATCGAGAGCATGCACGGCGAGCACATTGCGTTTCTCTACGCTGAACACAGCGGCAACGTTGCACGTGAACTGACCCTCGGCATGGCGGTACGCGACAGCGGAATCTGTCGACATGCCGAAGGCGCCATACTCCAGCTTCCCGCCAGCGCAGCCTCTCAGATCGTGACACAGCTTGACCGGGAATCGCTGCGTGGCACGCGGCGATATGCGTTGCTCACCAACAACCGCGGTGCCATGAGTCAGATGAGACTTGAATGGGGCGAGATCGAAAGCCAATACGATTGCCTACTAGGTGCGAACCTGGATGCAGAGGTTCCCGTTGATCGGCACATTGCTTTCACACGATGCCGCGCATGGCTCGTCTACAGAGGCTACTCGCAGGCTGTCACCACCGACTG